>NZ_JBBIAM010000132.1:0-24582 GCF_054185185.1 Bradyrhizobium sp. UFLA05-153 | reverse complement strand
GGCCGGATACATTGATGCAAGACCGCTCACCGCCAGGTCGTCGAAATCTTCTTGCAACGCGCGGCCGGACCATACATCAGGGTCACAACCGGTAACCTCAACCCGAGCAGATGTTTTCCGGTTCGCCCCCAAGAGCGGACACAACGGCTTTCGTCGGCAAGGCCCTGGGCATCGGCACTGGCACGTTCCAGCGCGTACTGATGGGCAACCGCGCCCTTTGACATCGATGTCGCTGAAGCGGCTTTTGGCTCTCTGTGAAACAGAGACGGCCACCGGTGAGGTCTCTGAAGGGCCAGGGCTTGTTTAACCAATTTGCACCTCTAGGTACCCTCCACAATCTTAATCGGCACGCCGAGGTCGATGAGCCGCGCCTGTAGGAGCGACAGCGACAACATATCCTTCGCGTTGACATAATGTGTGCTGTCGCCGGGGTGGGATCCAATGTTGAACTCTAGGAGCGGTCCTCGCTCGGAGCCGCGCTCAGGGCCGAGGTCGATTTTTTGGAGCAGGTGATAAGCCCTAGCGAGGGGACCACCTTCGGTGTCGAACCAGTCCTCCCAGTAGCGCCTACTCATGGGCCTGTCGAAATCTCCCGGTTCTATCAAGTGCGAGCTGCAGATATTCTCGATTTCCATCCCGGTTCGGTGCGGGATGCCCTGGTTGATAAAGAATTTTCTCCACGTTGGCGGGGGTGGCGCAATGCTCCACGGGCCAAGCGTAAGCTGATAACCCTCGTCTGGAATTTCACACCAATACATGGTCTCGGTCGCCTGTGAAGGCGAGGTCAGCAGGGGCTCGTTATTCCGGTGAATGAAGGAGCGCGCGTCCCTCACGAACGCCGTCGTCAGCACCGCACCAGCACCGATCAGAAATCCACGTCGTGATTGCAGCATAAAAAATCCTCCGAGATGGCACACGCATCTGGAGGACTGGCGACCTACTGTTGCCCTTGCGGGCCACATCGTCGTGCCACCGTTGCCGGTCTAAGGCTGGTTGGCGGGACCGTCAGGTCCTCTCAGGATCATCTTGGCGTCCAGCTTCGGACGAAATCCATACTGGTTGTCCAGCAGGTCCACATCGAAGATGGGACCGATCAAATGCAGACTTATAGATAGCGCATTTGCAAACCATGTCAAATTCCAGATCGCCGCGTGAGACGCTCCAAGATGGGCCAGATCGAATTCGAAAAGAGAAAGAGGCCTGCGGGTCGTACGCCTCTCATCATGCCGCGCGATGGCTTGCTTCGCCAATCTGTGGCCTTCGTCTTATCTCCAGCGTCTAGCACTTTTGGTAATTTCTCCGAGGAGTGACAGGAGGCCAAGCCGCTATATTGGCTAAACCAAACCGTTTAGGATCTGTACGATCCGCGTTTTCGGAATCGCAGCGATTCATTTTTGCGGTGACCGTGTGTGCAGGACCAATGCGTCATGCCTCCAGCCTGTCGGCACCTCCACCGTTCGGCGGGGTAACGGTGGTTGCACTTGCGCCGTGGTTGTTTCCTCTCAGCTGGGGTAGAATAATCGCGACGGTGGTGGAGGTCGCGCGTGGTCAGGAAGATGGCGGAGAACGGCACCTACTATCACGAGCCGCCCTACACCGAAGAAGAGGAAGACGAGTTCTACCGGCGCGTCGGCGGCGCCAGTTCGCTCACGATCGCTCACCGTCCTGCTTCAACGCCACAGCCCCACCTGCAAAAGTCGCCGCCACCGAGGGACCAATGACTGTTTACGACCCTATCGTTCCGAGGACCGCCGAAGAGATCGAGCTGGAAGACACGATCTCCGATTTGGTCTATCGCTTGAGCCACGCGCAAGAGGGCAGCGCCGAATACAAGTTTATCGAACGTCAGCTCACCGGCATCTTCCACGGCAGCCAGCTTGGCGGCCTCATCATCGAAGAATTCGAGATGAGCGGCGAGATAGCAGTGCCTCGACGCCGTTAGCGGCTGTGGCCGGACTGATCGGCCAGACTGCCCATCACGCCACCAGTGAGTACACGCTACGGCTAACAGCTCTGGCGGCCGTCGCGGTGGACATCTATCGCTGAAGGGGGTGGGGGACCCGGGGGCGTTCAGCCGGGAGCGCGGCATGGTGATCTGATGGAAGGGCAGGTCCTTGCTCGAGCTGTAACAGGGACGAGAGCGGCAGGGTCGCCAGGTTCTTTCCCTGGTTGATCAGCATCTGCGCCTGATTTTGCAATGACGTGATCTGGTTGCGCTACGACGGGGGGCAGGGGACTCCCTCAATCAAACCGGCCAGCAGATCGTTAGACGCAATCTCAACATCCAGCCGACGCTGACCATTCGACCGGGATTTCCGGTGCAGGTCATCGTCAATCGCGATCTCGTGCTCGAACCGTATGGGGGCTAGCAGCATGGCCAAACTCAAACTCGGGGCGCTCACCGACGACAAGCCGGTCAAGGTCACACATGAGCTGCCGGCGAGCGTACACCGAGACCTGATCGCCTATGCCGAGTTACTTGCGCGCGAGAGTGGTCAGCCCATTGGCGATCCGGTCAAACTGATCGCCCCCATGTTGACGCGCTTCATGGCAACGGATCGGGCCTTTGCAAAGCTTCGCGCACACATCAAGTGACCCTGCACTCGCATTGTCAGACGAAGAAGAGAAGCCAAAGCAACAGGCCAGTGACGACCAGCGACCATGTGATCGCCGCAGCAAGCAGCCAGCCGTCCAGCCCCCAACCTCGCGCCGGTCGTTCCAGCATAGGCCTTACACGGTTTTTTGCCTTAGGAGAAAGTGATCCGAGGCCGTTCTTTCCCTTGTGATTTGCGTGGGCAACGCTCCGATGTCTCCAGCTTCGGTGCTTACAAGCTGGCGCTCGTACTCGCGTTTGATCAACCGCCAGCAAGGGCAGGAGCTTTGCGCCAGTCGAAAAGCGTCACGTATGACAAGCCGACCGCGCATCATTTCGATGAGCCCCTCCTTTCTGAGTAGAATAAGGCTCTCGGTCACCCCCGCGCGGCGCACGCCGAGAAGTTGAGCGAGCACTTGGTGGGTAAGTGGAATGTCGTCAGATTGCAAGGCATCGCGTGCGAGCAGCAACCATCGCCCAAGACGTTGCTGTAACGGATGGACCGTATTGCATGCGCCTGATTGAGCGGTCTGAACCAAGACCGACGCAACATAGGCATGCACCACGGTGCGAAACACGGGCAGCACAGCGAGTGCCTGCTGATTCTTTCTAGACTTGAGCCGCTTGTGGCAACGCAAGCGGCCTCTTTTCGCTCGGATTCTCGGCGCGAGAGATACGGGTTCCGGCGTGCGCGTCTGTGTCCTGATTCCCACACTGCGGTTGGAAAACGCGTCTGCGTGTCGCTTTCGAACAGACAAGTCAAATCCGTTCGGTTCAACTGCTCCTACCGGAATCAGTCATCGGCGGCGAGGCGAAATGGATCGTTCCCCGATAACTGACATGTCGCGCGACAAAAATGTCGAGCGGTGCAAGCAACGGGCTTCGCTTATCACGACCGCGGCGATCTTAAAAACGCGGTCGCGTTTGTCAGCGATATGCGCGCCCGTCCCGATTGCGAGTTGCCACGCCACTTGGCAGCGCTTGGCGTTTTTCTGCTGATGGAGAACGATGCGCTCGGCTGGAGGACGCTGATCGAAGGATTCAGGTGATGATCACCTCTCGGTAGGGCACCGGAACGAACACAGCGGCAGCCCAATTTACAGTGACGGTTTTTCCCAGTCGAACCTTGAGCAACCCTATGCTGGCCTTCTATTTGCCCATACTGATCAGTCTAGGAATACTGGAAGTCGTGAAAGCAAACATGAGCGCAAGTGGATCGCTAACGGTCCGACGCATAAACCGATCTGCGACAGATCCAGGGCATCTTCGCAATGATGATGTCCTGAATCATACGCGAGATCGGGAAGCCGTCCTCGACACTTGAGAGCCGAGAGGCCGCTGATTCCAAGAAACTCACAAAACGCCTGCGGCGTCGGATATGCCGATGCGCGGCGGATCGCCCGCATTCTTATTGCTGTTGGGGCGAATCGGCCTTCTCGTTCAGATTCTGTCATGGCTTAGGACTCGGACTTCACCTTCGCGGAGATCGCGGCGAGCGTATCAAGATAGCTGGCAATCTCGCGCAAGGCCTCTTCTCGCTCGGATCCTGGTGGCAGCTTACGAACTTTAGCAAGCAGTTGTTCGGCGAGTTCTAACAGGTCGCGAAGATCAGCCTCAGTCATTGCCTCGCCCTCAACCCGGAGTCTCGACCGCGCGACGGATGTTTCCGTAACCGGAGGGCGAGCGCAAGGGAAGTCGCTACGGTTTGTTGGGTGGTTCGGGTGGTGCAACCGGCGCCGTGGGCTCGGCGGCCGGTGTGCTACCCCTGAGCTCTGACGGGGCGGCACAATCGCCCGCCCAAATCTTGGTGCCTTTAACGGTGCCGACCAGTTTGCAACCCATTGGCGCCTGTGGCTTGGCCTGCGCCGCCGCCGGTCTTTTGGCCGCTTTCGGTGGAGGACTCTGAGCAAACGCACTCGTTGCAAACAAAATGGCGAGAAGTCCGACCGCTACCTTCATCATCTTTTGCCTTCGCTCGGCCTCTACGACAACATTAGAAATCAGGCGCATGCGCCATTTGTCGGTTTTCTGGACGATCCTTTACGTCCAAGCTCACTGTGACAAGATGGCGCTGGTTGCGAACGGGTCGCCTGGAGGGTCGCATGGCGCGTAAAGATATGGCGGAAAGGCCGAATGTCGAATCGGTTCTCGTACACGAACGAGGCAACGTGCTCGAATGGCACGACCTTGAATGCGAGCCTGAGCCAAGCCATTCAGCCGCCCAACGGTTGGTGCGTGATCGCCCGGTGGAATTCTGGCAGGGAGCAAGACGCATTACGCGGCCGAGCCGCGCGAACGATAGCGGCGGCCCTAGCTCATCCGGGGGAACATCGGCCTGAGGATGGGCACCGCGCTTGCCGCAGGCACCCGTCAATTCTGGATGCTTGGAGGGTTGAATACGGACAGTTCGCCCAGCAACCAACCAGAATCCCCAAACGTTGACGGGTATCACCGCGCTGCCGTTGGTATCTATCGGTGATGAGAACGCCCGATCGCGCTCCCGCCTTAATCAAATAAGGGAGTAGCGCCATGTGGCCGCGACGACCTATCAACCAATCATCGGCACTTGAAGACCGACTAGCGGAAGAGGCAATCAATCTTCGCAAGCAAGCCGAAGGCATGCCTCCTAGCATTCGTCGCGAGGAGCTTCTGCAGAAGGCGCGCCAAGCCGAAAACGCTGGGCACGTGTTTGGGTGGTTGCGATCCCCAGGTTCGCAGCCGCCAGAGTAAGCTCAACGGTAGTCTGCGCAGAACACGCTCAGCCCGTACTGCGAGCTCAAGGACACGATTTTATGGGCCATCTTGCCGGGCCGGCATCGCGGGCCGGAGAAGTTTCTGCCAAGTCGATGCCGCTGGCGATCTCGACCAGCTTCCGCGCTGCGGCTTCCGGGCTGGGGAAGAGATGTTCGGCAGTGAGCTTCATGAGGAAGATGCCCATCATGGTCGGCTCTGATCCGCCCCCCGAGGATCGCGCCGCGCTTGCCGCAAGGTCCCGTGGGACGACATCAGGCCCGCCGGTTCACGCTAGCCCCCTTTGTTTCGCCAGATTTATGGCACCATCCTTTCACGTTTCGAATTATGGGGAGAAGCGACGTGGCTACAGGGACGGTGAAGTGGTTTAACGCAACCAAAGGTTATGGATTTATTCAACCCGACAAGGGCGGCAAGGACGTATTTGTCCATATCTCGGCCGTTGAGAAGGCCGGACTGAGCAGCCTCAACGAGGGTGCGAAGGTAAGCTACGAAATAGTTTCGGACCGCGGCAAAGAATCCGCTGGAAATCTTCGGGTTGGTTGATTGGCGAAGTGCCCGCCAGCGTGCTGGCGGGCACTCACTCACATCACTCTTCGATCACATCATTTTCGAAGGCGATGCCCTCCGGGTCGTTCTCCTCGAACCACTTTTCCGCGGCATCGACTGTCACGAAGATCTTGATGTGCTCTGCGTCGCCGACCTGCTTGGCAGTCTTGACGTAGACGAAGACGGTCATTGATCCCTCTTCAGTTTGCGCCGGCCCCAAATGCGGTTTTTTTCCTTCGGATTGAACGCTGGGACGTCGTGGCGGTTCAAGGCCCGCATGATGCCGATGCGGGCGAACACGGTCACCGCCTTGCTCGGGCCACCAGGATCAGCGCTTCAAATGCCCTCTGCCAGTTTTTCCCAAGTTCAGTAGAGAGAGAACGGCTCCAGCGCGCGGGGCTGGCTGAAAGCGAGCCGGAGCCGTCCATCTGCGCACCGCCGAACGGATATTGATCTGCTGAGTGTCCAACGGAGCACAGAGCAAAGGGCCGCTGCGTTTGGAGCGGCGGCCCTTTCACCGGGGTTGCAATAGGAACTCCGAAACTGCAATCGCTTAGCCAGCCCGGTAGCGTAGATCATTCGACAGATGCCCGCGTCAGCAAATAACAAAAATGAATCTGAGCCCGCGATCCGTAAGTACCTCTTTCGGGGTAACGCTACTGGTCATGAAATTTAATCTGCCCTGTGTCGACTAGTGGACTCTCTCGATGCACGGGCCGAGCGGCGGTATTATTGGCGTCTGCTCTGTCCTCATCACGAGGGCGTTGTGATGATCAGGGTGCCCGTTGTCTTAGCTGCCGCCGTCATGCGCGTGGAGTGAGTGAATCGGGGGTCGATCAGCACGGAAGGAGCCTCGCACATGCTGAGAGCTGTTTTGATTGCGACTTCCGTCGCCATGGCAATGCCCTGTTTTGCCCAGCAAGTCCGGGTCATCGCTGGCGACATCCAGCACGTCTATGGTCCCGGCGGCGAACTCCTCGACAATGCCGAGTTGCAAGCACAGAACCGGCGCGCCTGGGAGCGCATGCAGATTGAAAAGCAGATCGCGATTGAGCGCCGCCAAGCCGAGATTCAGATGCAACAACTCAAGCTTCAGGAATCCGCTCTCGCCTATGCCCCTTACTCCGACGCTCCCATGGTGGACCCATATGGCGGCTGGTGGGCCGGCGGCGGGTTCATCGGACCCGCCCGAGGCAAAAGGATCCGTGGCTCGCCCAGGATCGGCGCTCGTCGCTAGTGGTGCATGAACTGGCGCCAATTGCCGTTCCACCTTGGGACGCTGGGGCGATAAGTCTGACTTAGCGGGTTCATGGTCCTTCCCCAGAGTTATTTCCCATTCTCCTTCAGCGCTCTCGGGGCGACCACTGTCGCCATTTCGGCGTTTCTGATCTTGTCTAACTGGATCAGGCCGCCTGCCCATTTATCAGCCGCACATAGGTCCCGCTCTCGTGCAGCTCGAGCCAACTGCGCTCGACTGCGTGCTTGATCCCGGCGCCGAACTCAGGGCCGCTGGCCTTCAGCGTGTAGAGGAACGTAGCGTTGATCTTCTCGATATGGATTCGACCGTCCTGGACGGCTTCGATGCAGGCGGCGAGCTCGACGAGCTTGCGCGCTGCGGCTTCCGGGTTGGCGTAGGGTCGTTCGCAGGTAAGCTTCATGAGCTAGTCCTAGCGCGATTCGGACCGTCCTCGCTCACAGGGGTTTGGTTGCATATCCTTCCCGGTCAAGCAGATGCGAGCCGTTCTAAGTCGCTCTATTCCTCTTCGACGTTCGCGACCCTGCCGCAGGGCAAGCACCTGTACACGCGTATGCGGGGCCTGTTGTTGATCGCCGGCAGTACGCCCAACGGCGTCATTTCGCGCCCGCACGCCTCGCAAACCGGAACTTGGGATTCGCCGTTGGAACCCTTTGGCATCCCTCTAAGTTTGCCCGAGTTCCATTCCGGTTCTTATCCGGGAAACTACGGAACTCTGCGGTGATGTTGCTAGCTATACTGACGTTACCACCTACCGAGTCGAGTCGGGGAATGGCGAAATCGTCAAAGCTTGTCGCGGCAAGAAAGGGGCGGGTGCTCGTCGTGAGACGTCGGAGCGATCGGCTCTGGATGTTTCCAGGCGGGCGCAAGCGCGTAGGTGAGAGCGAGAGGAAATGCCTTCGCCGAGAGATCAGCGAAGAGCTGCCCAATCTTAGGCTTGGGTCTGTGAAGCTCTGGAAGGAAGTGAACGCGAAGAACCGCCGATCTGGCCGAAAGATGAGCGACGCGATCTTCGTGGCTAAGTCGGTTTCCGGTCGCCTAAAGATCGGCGACAAGAAAGAGATCGACAAGGCTGCCTGGCGCAAGCCCCGTGGTCTCCGGCTGACCCCCACCTCGCGGTACATCCGGGACAAGCTATTTCCGTCCTGAGCGCACTGACCAGAGCGAACCTCATCGGTATCCCATGGCTGGGATCACAGGCTCGTTCCAGTTGAAGTCCGGCCGAACGTCGGCCCCACGCAGACCGCAAGCGGAGCAGACGAACCGCGGCTCGATGTCGGACAGCCGCGTATCGTCGGGCCAGCAATCGGCGCTCAGGGCCACGTTGTGGCTGCAACGATAGTCGGCGCAATAGACCAGGACGCCGCGCACGCCCATCTGGCGCATCTCGCCGAAGGTGATCTTTTGGGGTCGGGCTGCGAGCATTATTTCGACTTCGCCTTCAGCCCGATCCGAAGAGGCTAAGGCGTCCATCCCAGACTCATTTCGGCTATCGTCGCGATTGCGGCGACGGCGGCTCTGGCTCAGGCCTACGATCCAGAATGACGGCGCGGCGAGGCCGCGGACCCCGGCCATACGGCTGATTGTAGAGCCTTGATAGGCTGAGTCGGTTGACACGGGTCGCGGGGCCGCTGATCGCAACCGAATGGCTGCAGTGGCAGTCCGCGCAATGGCGCATTTCGCCGAAGCTGATCTTGGTCGGGCGGTCGGACATCGCCCATCATTCCGCCGATCGCGGTCAGAGTGAAGTAGCGACGGCTGTTTGCTGGCGCTGGCGAATTCACTGGCGTGTTGTCGTCGCGCGCAAAAAAAAATCACAGCGCGGCTGAACCTACGATATTGCGGGAAGGTTCGCGTTGTGCGTTAAATGAACACGTTGCGGACTTGCCTGCTCGCGCAGGCAACGCGACCACTCTTCCAAATCCAAATGTCTAACAAAGTCACCCCTTGAGGGAGGGAATACCTATGGCACCAGACGAACCCGATCAGACCACCCCGAGCGTGGAGCCAACCGCCGAGCCGACGCCTAGCCCGGCCATCGAGGTCGCGCCCGAGCAGGAGCCCGCCGTCTCTGCGGAGCCGGTCGAGGCCCCGGCCGTGGCCGAGCCCGAGCAGGAGCCCGCCGTCTCTGCGGAGCCGGTCGAGGCCCCGGCCGTGGCCGAGCCCGAGCAGGAGCCCGTCATCTCTGCGGAGCCGGTCGAGGCCCCAGCCGAGCCCGTAGGCGAGCCGCCGGCCGAGGGCGAGCAGCCCGCGTAACTGATTGCGAGGAAATTTGCGAACTCACCGGGCTCGGCTGCGCGGTTTGTCCGGCGGCTGAGCCCGCTTTGATGCAACAGTTCGATTTTCGATGGCTGGCGCGACCGGCCCGCGTTGTGATTTTATTGAGCTTTCCCCGCCGCCAGCAAAGCAACTGTTCGAACAATGCTCGTTTGCGGACAGTTGGGCCGCCAGCGTGACGACTGCGTTTTGGTGATGCCGAGGTCGGCGGGAGTAGCAGCCTGCGACTTCAAAACCGGATTGAGGTTGCCCTTGCCGGTGTCGCGCTCACCGCGTTCTGCCATCTCCTGCAACAGGTGGCCGCCGCGACGTTCGGCCTGCTCGCGGATAGAAGCCGAGCGGTCAGCGATAGCCCATGCCGACCGGCGTCCCATTCCAATTGAAGTCTGGCCGGACATCCGCGCCACGCCGGCCGCACGCCCGGCAGACGAAGCGCGGCTCGACGTCGGACAGCCGCACCTCATCCACCCAGCGATCGGCGCTGAGGGCTATAGAGTGGCTGCAACGGTAGTCGGCGCAATAGACCAGGACGTTGGCTTGAGAAATAGAACAAAGCTGCCGATAAAGATGATCCTCAGCGATGTGCAATCTGTACAGCATCACAACCAACCAAGCCGCCATCCTCGCACTCTTCCGCGTCGTCAACCGCTACGTCGGCAACTTGCAACCGATGCCCGGCGTCTTCCCTGACTATCCCGCGCCGGTAATCCGCAACACGGAGGCCGGAAGCGAGATGACACTCATGCGCTGGGGCATGCCACCGCCGCCGCGCACGGGTGGGCCGCCGGTCACCAACATCCGCAACACGTCGTCACCGCACTGGCGCGGCTGGCTGAAGCCCGAGAACCGCTGCCTTGTGCCATTCAACAGCTTCGCCGAATACGCGCCGGAGCCGAACCCTGAGACCAAGAAGAATGTCGTCTGGTTCGCCCTGAATGATGACCGGCCTCTCTGCGCGTTTTCGGGCATCAGGGGCGACCGAGGAACCAAGTCCAAGCCGATCCCCGGACCGCATCAGGTCTACGGCCTCCTGACGACGGCGCCGAATGCGGTCGTCGCGCCGATCCATCCAAAGGCAGTGCCGGTGATCCTGACGACCGATGAGGAGCGCGACGTTTGGATGCGCGCGCCGTGGGATGAGGCAAAGGCACTGCAGCGGCCACTGCCGGATAAGGCGCTAATGATCGTTGCGCGCGGAGCCGACAAGGAAGATAAAGTCGCAGCATAGATGGATCGCAGGGACAGCGATGGATGGGCTTTCGGTCGTGGGGCAAGATGGCACATCTTAATGGATGGCACCGCTTAGGGATTGTTCTTTCGATTGCCTGGCCTTCTTCCTCCCGATGATCGCGTTACCAGTTCTTGCAGCCGAACTGCCCGGCCAAACAAGCGTCATTGACGGCGACACCCTCGAACTCCACGGCACGCGCATCCGGCTCTGGGGCATCGATGCTCCGAGAGCAGTCAGATTTGTCGAGGGGACGTAGCCTTGGATATCGATGCGGAGCGAAGGCGGCCAACGAATTGGCGGCATTCATCGGTAGTCGGCCCGTTTCATGCACGCCGATGAGCCTCGACGGTTACGGGCGCACGGTCGCTTCATGTGCGGTCGGCGGCGCCAAGGGATTTTGGGAAAGCGCTTAGGAGCGATGAGTTTGAGTTGCGCCCGGCTGTTAGCCACCGGACCGAGGCAGATCCACGGCCTCAGCTAACCGGTCCGCTGCTTGCCCGGCACTCGGCATGGACTGCTTTTCGGAAGGCAGCGAGCCGACAGAATTGACTGTCAGCCCCGTACCAGCGGCGAGAACAGCTATCACAATCGCAGCGAGATATTCGGTCCTCATAGGGATGGTTCCTCCATTTGTGCGGTGCCCAGAGCGCGCGTTCAGAACACCCCGATCAAGGCGAAAAAGCCGATTTCGATTAGGAAAGTGACGGACATGATGGCGACCGTAAGAAACGCGTCGCGCACCGATATGGCAGCCATGGCATGCCTCCGCCTCGGGCAGCCCCATCGATAAATTCACCTATGATAAAAAAGTTTCGGTTCCGCCGGATCGGTGCAAGTACCTTCCGCGTTATGACGGCGGCGGCGGCAGGGAACAAATAACGAAG
This sequence comes from Bradyrhizobium sp. UFLA05-153, assembly GCF_054185185.1. Lineage (NCBI taxonomy): Bacteria > Pseudomonadati > Pseudomonadota > Alphaproteobacteria > Hyphomicrobiales > Nitrobacteraceae > Bradyrhizobium > Bradyrhizobium sp. UFLA05-153. Next base: position 13,042 of record NZ_JBBIAM010000132.1, on the reverse strand, counting down.
CTGTGCCCATCAAGCCAACGGTGGCAGCCATGGCGAAGCCCCTTCCGCCACAAGACCCTCACCTAACCGAAGCTTTAGAACTCGACCATTGTCGGGCGATCTGCGAGGAGATCGGTGTGCGGCTTCAGCATAGCCTCGCGCGCGACACCTCACTGGTACCGACGTGCCTACGAAAATTGGTTGATCGGATCGCTGAACTGGAAGGCAACGCGCCTCCACACATTCCCGACTGCGAGGACGAGCCACCAGCCTGGGAGCGTTCGAAGCGCGGGCGGAGGTTTTGGTGGTTCCCCTAAAAGAGGGACGGCCATAGAAATTCGTGAACTATGATCGCCAACGCTCGCACACCGGGCCGCGCGACTGGATCGCAAGCCACGCGGCGAATAGAGGTGAGCGCCGCCCGCGACTAACAGGGGTTCTCCTAACTCGCGGCATCCGCCGCTCCAATTCTCCGGCGGTCCCGCGCGGGCTCGCCGAAGGTTCAATAGCACACCTCCGCGAGATCACCGACGAGACCGGAGCGCGCCGCTTAGGAGCAACACAACGCTCCCATCCCGCTTCCCGCCTCATCGCTGGGGCATCCGTTGTGACTACTTTGATAGGTCAGCCATCCCCACTGGAAAGCGGTTGAGCGCGGGCGCATAATCTTTCGATGGCGACAATTGTCAGATGTAACAATTGCGGCGCTGAGTACCACCGTACAGCCGAGAAATTCCTGGTGCCGCACACCAGTCATGCATCCTGTACGATTTGCGGTGACACGCTTGAATATTGGGTGGACGACACTCACCTCGCCATATTCGAATTGGTCAGGCGTGCGGACGAAAGCCCCCAGGGCGCGGCCAAAACGCAGAGTTAACTCGAATGGCGCTTGCCCCTCCGCCCATGTTCGCTGCCACTGTTCTGCGAGTTTAATCCAAAGCGGGACACCGATCCTCTCTTGAGCCCGTGCATGCCGGGCTCGGCAGGCAACCGCGCTCCCGGCTGCACGAACGCGTCACCATCGCGTGCCCCCGAACGTGATGACATGCTCGGGCGAAGTCCCTGACCGGCTGGCATGCGGTCGATTGCCAACCGCAGGCCGAGCAGTGCCTGCGGCGAGGTGTCGGGCCGGAAATCGATCATGGTGCCCTGCGCCTCAGCGGCGAAGATCAACGCGACCTCGCGCCGCTCGACGGCGAGCATGTCGCTGAGCACCTGCGCCTCCTGCACCTCGCGCTGCTCGCGCGTCAACGCCGCGCCGTCGTCAGCGGCATCGTCGATGGCTTTGTCGAGCTTGGCGATGATCTGGTCGCCCCAGAGCCACGCGATAAGACCAACCGCATCATGCGTCTCGCCGAAGGCCACCGCGCCGGGCGAATTTGCGTTGTAGATGCTTGTCGTCAGTCGCGATGTCGCGAACTGGATTGGTTGACCAAATTCAATCGCTGCATCTGCGTTCGGTGCAGCAGCCTGCGCCAGCGCGGCAACCTGATCGCGCATCTCGCGTTTCGCCACGGCTTCGTGACTCGGCGGGGCAGTTGTTCAATGGCAAATCAACCTACCGGCTACGTGTCCCAGCCGATGTTCCGGCAAGAGAGTAGACGCTCCATCCTTCAAGTCTGAGCGTGTTCCTAAGAGCCCAGTGAGTCTCCTGGGATCACGCTAGATGGTCCCCGCAATTTCGCAAATCATCCGATGATCCATCGCCCTGTGTGGATATCGAATTTCACCAAGCCTTCGTCTCGCATTTTCAACAGGAGGTCTTGGCAAGCTTCTTCATTCACGACATTGGCGCGTTTCATGACCTCGCGCACTTTGAGCGGGTTCTCGCGGAGCGCACTCAGGATATTTTCTCGATCATTCAGCACGACTAGACTCCTACCGTCATCAAGCGCGCTAAATCACTGAGAATACGAAAGCTGATCTTCCGTAACGACTCGCTCGATATTCTCCGACTTGCTCTTGATGCGGTATCTAAGACGTCCATCTGCCTCGATGGGCATAAGTTGAACGATGGTGTAAATCATAGGTGAATCAGTTGCGGCACGTCCTTGTGGACGTTGGGGCTGGTGGCGAACGTCTTGGTTCAGCTTATAGGCATATGACATGTGTCTACCTCTAAAAGTTACGGCCGCTCTAGCGTGGACCATGCCGTGATGCAATGCATCCACGGTTGAGGATGCGCTGGATGGTCTTTGCTTGTGGCGAAAAGTCCAGCAAAATGCTGCCGCGGCTAATCAGTTTGGTGGCGGCTGTGGTCTCCAAGACACATATGCCGAGACACACTTTTTCGGCAACGGCATCAGCAAGCTCGTGTTCACGATCTTGTCTGCGGTCGAACCATTCGACTCGTCCCCTCGTCGTCCAGCCCGGAGAGGCAACGTGTTCTTCGATTATATTCGGACTTGAGTGTCGTGAGGAGACTAGCCGTCGAACTCAAAGCCGCGAAGGCGCTTGGCGGCGACGCAATGGGCGCCGACCCCGAAAGAGCGGGAGTAACGGCCCCGCATCGCCCGAACCCTTCCGTGCGTCTGGACAATGTCGCGGCCGCCGAGTTAATCTTCGCCGATGGACAACATCAACGTGCGCAGCATCCTCGCCGGCGAGGCGCCGAACGATGCACCGGTGACTGTCAGGGGCTGGGTGCGCACCCGACGCGACTCCAAGGCGGGTATCTCGTTCGTCCACCTTTCGGACGGCTCGGCGTTCCACCCGGTGCAGGTGGTCGCACCCAACACGCTACCCAACTATGCCGACGAGGTGCTCAGGATCACCTCCGGCTGCGCCGTCGAGGCGACTGGCCTAATCGTGCCGTCGCCTGCCAAGGGGCAGCCGTTCGAGATGCAGGCGAATGCGATCAAGGTGATCGGCTGGGTCGACAACCCGGATACCTACCCGATCCAGCCGAAGCCGCACACCATGGAGTTCCTGCGCGAGGTCGCGCACCTCCGCCCGCGCACCAACGTGATCGGCGCAGCGACGCGCGTGCGCCACACGCTCGCGCAGGCGATCCACCGCTTCTTCGACGAGAACGGCTTCTTCTGGGTCAACACGCCGATCATCACCTCGTCCGACGCCGAGGGGGCGGGCGCGCTGTTTCGCGTGTCGACCCTCGACCTCGCCAACCTGCCGCGCACGCTGCAGGGCAAGATCGACTTCGCCCAGGATTTCTTCGGCCGCGAGGCGTTCCTCACCGTGTCCGGCCAGCTCAATGTCGAAGCCTACTGCCTCGCGCTCACCAAAGTCTACACGTTTGGGCCGACCTTCCGCGCCGAGAACTCCAACACCAGCCGCCATCTCGCCGAGTTCTGGATGATCGAGCCGGAGATCGCGTTCGCCGATCTCTCCGACAATGCGACGCTGGCCGAGCGGCTCCTGAAGTACACTTTCGAGGCGCTGCTCAAGGAGCGGCACGAGGATCTCGCCTTCTTCGACGAGCGGGTCGAGAAGGGTCTGGTGGCGAAGCTCGAAGGCATCGTCGCATCCGATTTCGTGCGCATGGATTACGGCGAAGCGATCAAGGTGCTCGAAGGCGCCAAGGAGAAGTTCGAGTTTCCGGTGCGCTGGGGCGTCGACCTGCAGGCGGAGCACGAGCGCTATCTCACCGAGAAGTACGCCAAGAAGCCCGTGGTCGTGATGCACTACCCGAAGGACATCAAGGCGTTCTATATGCGGGTGAATGACGACGCAAAGACCGTCGCCGCCATGGACGTGCTGGCGCCCGGCATCGGCGAGATAATTGGCGGCAGCCAGCGCGAGGAGCGGCTCGACATGCTCGATGCACGGATGACGCAACTCGGAATCGACCGGGAGCACTACGGCTGGTACCGCGACCTGCGCCGCTACGGCTCGGTACCGCACGCCGGCTTCGGCCTCGGCTTCGAGCGCACGCTCGCCTACGTCACCGGGCTTTCCAACGTGCGCGACGCGATCCCGTTCCCGCGCACTCCGGGGCATGCGAAGTATTGAGGTGTCGCGCGACCGCCTGCGCGGCCCGCTTTCATCGTTGCGGCGGATGAATTAGCGTTGCATCGCAATGCGGGTTTCGAGTGTGACCCCTCCCAACACACACAATCCGGCTCGGCCTCGACATCGGCGGGACGTTCACCGACGTGGCGCTCGAGAACCCCGGCTCGATTGAAGCCCAGTGATCACCGCAGATGCAACCGGTCGAGCAGCCTTGCCACCTTCCTGCCATGCCAGCAGCCACCGTGCGGCGTCGCGACCTTCCGTCTGGTCAGTTCGTAAGCGATCTTCTCGACAGGCAGGTGGCGAAACTCGATCAAGTTCAGCCGCAGCGTCTTTGCATATTGCGCCTGTTCTCCTTCGCCAGCTCGGCATCGCTGGCGGAGAAGGAGCGCCGCAACATCGATCCGAACCAAACAAGCGCTCGCGGCTGCCAAGGCGCGCGGCGTCCAGCTCAGCTAGTGCTAGCTAGTTCAGGTTTGCCACGAACGCGTTGATCGCGTCAGCTCCTTGTTTTGGCTGTTGGCACATCCACCAATGACCCTTCCGCAACGGCGACCTTTGCCTGGGCTCGCTCGGCAGAACGGCGCGCGAGCGTCTCGCCGCCGCAGTAGGAATCTTCCGTCGCGATCAATGCCAAGCCTGGTTTAACGGCTGGTCGTGGCAAGCCGGTGCCGAAGTCGCGCATGACTGGTCGAGCGGCCGATCTGTACAACGCCAGGATTGCCCTGCCCATGTCCGCGTTCGCAAGCGCCCGGCAAGAGCGCAGACCCCGCGACATCTAATGACGACTCGGCAGCACCGATCACCACCCGTTGAAAGAGAGGCGCCACACTCATGGTCATCTCCATTATTCTCTCGGCGCGATCACGGACGCCATCAGCCAACACCTGGCAGAACCGTTGTCTCGTTTATTTTATATCAATTAAGAGAAGCCACAGCATGTGAAGCAGCTCGCTTTCTTAAAAAAGGTGAGCTGATCTTCGGATTCTGTCGAATCGATTTTGTTTTCTATAGCCCACACGAGCCTGTTAATTTTGGATTCGATCAGAACGTCAATGCCTCGCCATTCACGTGTGACGAGCGCATCTGTGAAATCAGCCAAAACGAGGTTGAGGGTAGCCATTGGCGGTTCCGGTACATTTTCCAGGGCGCGCCTCAAGAGAGACTTTAGGAATGTGTCACCCAGGCCATGGCTTTCATGCGGGCGGAGAAGAAATGCCAGAAAGTTGGAAGCGACGTGATAAAATCACGGTAACAAGAGGGAGAATGCTGCCATGTCCGATGATGATATGAAAGCTGAGCTCGAACGGCTCCGCAGAGAGAACGAGACTCTCAAGAAGGGAGCGTCCGAAGGCGTCCGCATGAAAGTAAGTGAAAAGGGCGGCCTCTCCGTTTACGGAATGGGGCGCTTTCCAGTGACGCTATATAAAGAGCAATGGTTGAAGCTTCTGAGCATGTCCGATGAGATTCGTGCGTTTATTGCCGAAAATGAAGCACGACTGAAGGCGAAGGATTGACCGCTGACCCCGTACCAGCGAAGGCAGGGCCAAGGCGATGGCCCGAAGGGTGCATATCGGCAGCCACCGGCATTGACGCCACATCAGCAACGCGAGGCGCTGGCACGGCGCGAGGCCGGGAGGCCCTAAGCGATATCGCCGGGACGTTCGGGGTCAGCCATACGACTATCGGGAGGTTGCGGACCGGCGATTAGCATTAGTGGCCCTTTGTCCTCTAAGCCAGCGCTCGCTCGTGATTTCATCACGAAACAGAATACCCGTTAGGCCGAACAGGGATGCGCCCGCAAAAATGACAAGCGCGGTCTGAAGCATCTTAAAAGAACCTCCATGCCCAAACACTAGCTACGAGTATGGTGACGGCGCAGGCGTTAATGAAGAGTTAGTCCACAACAAATGGCTGTGAGCGTTTCCGGAACAAGCGTGAGCCTCGCAGAGGCGTGCCGTCACTTCGCTGATGCGCCATCAGTGACATTCGAAAATGAAAAGACCGCCAAATAGTGCGGGCTTAGTTGAGGCGCTGACGGATGTTCTTGATGATCTCACGTTCGGCATAGTAGATGTCCTGGAGACCGTGGATCAGCAGATCTTCCATTGACTTTATGTCCTTGGTGAAGATTCCCATATTTGACGTCTCCTCTCGCAACGATGGCAATGGAACGCGGGCTGACCGGCTACTGTTCCTTTCCCTGTAGAGGATTCGGATAATCGGATTGGACAGCAAGAACATTTAGTCAGCGCGCGATGGATGCGGGGGCGATGCCGTCGTCGTTGCCTGCTACGGCATCGCCCATCTTAGGCGACCAGCATGGGTCAGAATCCGGAATAGTACTCGTTCACCACTCTCGCCCGTCCCGGGTCCTCCCAATTCCAGTCGTTGTCATTGCCGTATCTCGGCGCTCCCCGCAGCCGTTCTGCGGTGAGATTGGATCGATATCCGCCAAGGCCCGTATCGTACTTCAAGGATTGCCAGGGGAGGGGGTAGTGATCGTCGCCGATTCCCAGGAAGCCACCGAAGCCGAGAACAGCATACGACACCTTCCCGCTGACCTTGTCGATCATCACACGCTCGATCGAGCCGATCTTCTGGTTATCGGCGCCGTACACTGCGGTGCCCTCGACCTTATCGCTGCCGATCAGCGTTCCTGTTTCACGCCTTTCCGTTTCCATCGTAAATCCTCCTCGTTTTAGAAACATAGATGCGGTGTAACGGAGCGCGCCTGAGTCTCGTTCCTTTCGATCTCCACTGCGAAGGCGAGGAACTGACGGTAGGTATGGCGATTGAATCGTTGGATTGACGTTGGGAGTTTATCATGAAGTCCATACTCGCCGTTGCCTGTGTCGCCGTTGCTCTGATCTCCTCTGGCGCCGCCGAGGCAAAAGGATGCATCAAGGGAGCCATCGTCGGCGGCGTTGCCGGCCACGTGGCGGGCCATGGCAAGCTCGGCGCAGCGGTCGGCTGCGTGATCGGCCATCACGAGGCGAACAAGTCGGATCCCAACAAGGCGAATGCTCAAGCGCCGTCCGGTCAAAAGTGAACGTTCACTCCGCACAGGCTGCCGGCTCGCATGGACGCGCGGATGCCATGAAAATCGTACTGATGTCCGGCGTCGCACGGTCGATCGAGATGCCATGAAGATCAGGTCGCATTCGGAGAGTCACATCGTCGAACTCGACGATGGCTCGCGCTGGCAGATATTCCCGGGCGATCTCGACGTCACGCTCAATTGGAAGCCGGAAACCGAGCTTGACGTCGTCGCGACGAAGGGCGACGTCGGTTCTCATGCACTCATCGGCGCCGGCGGCGTGGCCCGGGTCATACGCGCAGGCGAATCTTGGTCCGTACGGGAGGTGAGATCGACCCTCAAGAACGGCTGACGACCGCCCGACGGCCGAACGCGATAGCCGACGTCTCGGAAGCCGAACGACCTGGACGCCACTCATCGAAAACTTCGGTCGCGCGAGGCGCCGCTTGCGCCAGGCCGATGGCTCGTCTTCCAGCTTCGTTGCCAGTCCTGCCTCTTCACGCAACTCCACGACATCCGACGTGCGCATGATTCCTCCATTCTTGAGAGCATCAAGGGTCAAGCAGCGCTGGGATCGACCCTCGTCCGCCAAATGCAATCGCGCAACACCTGCTCGGTTCCGCGGGCTCGCAGGGAAAACGTGGCAAGTCGCATGGCACGCGCAGGGAACGATTGCCATCATTGGAGGTTTTCGCGCCGACCGCATTCAGCGGCGAGGAGAATGACATGAGGAAGTTGCTACTGCTGTCCGTGGCAGCCGCGCTGATTTCGACCGGCGCGTTTGCCCAGTCTACCATCACGACGACCGGGGCCGGACATACTGCCGCGGTGCAGATCGAGCCGGAGTACCGCACGAAGATTCGGAGCTACGTAACTGAGCACAAGATCCGTCCGGTCGAGACGCGCGAGAAGATCGTCGTCGGATCCCCGGTGCCGAGCGGCGTGGAGCTCGAAGCGGTGCCTGCCGAATGGGGGCCGTCGCTGACCAAGTATCGGTACGTCTATTCCGGAGAGCGCGTGATGCTGGTGGATCCGGCCACCCGAACTGCCGTCCAGGAGGTGGACTAGGACCGTCGCGGCGGGCCCGTGAGGAGGCGGCCCCGCCGCGAGCCGTCGCGCGACGCAAAAATACTAACCTTAAAAGAACGGCGGTCCCATGCTGATCATCAGGTACTTCGTCTTCGTCGGCCTTTTTTTGACCGCGCTGCTCTTTGCCGCCGACCGATATCTTCCTGCGTCGGTTGATCACGCCCACTCCGCCGACCCCGATAAGACGACCATTCGCATTCGCTCGGCGCGGAGCCTTCCCGAAAAAATCGTGCTCGACACGCATAGCCCGGCGATGGTCGCGCCGATGGCAGCAGCGGCAGAAGTGGCCAACTCATCTTCCCGCGAAGCTTTCGCGGCGATGACGGAGGCGACGGCGCCGAAGACTGAAGACCAGAAGCCGCTTGCGCAGAAAGTCGCGCGGCAGAGGCCTCGCGCGAAGCGGTCCGCGAAGCCGGTCCGCAGGCCGACAGAAAAACGTCTGGCTTTCGACCATCGCGATTTCTCTGGAACGTGGTGATCGGTTGCTCCCGCCGGCCTGACGAGGACGCCACGGCCTGTGCTGTCACTAGCCGGAAGTTTAAGGGAAAAACCGGAAACTCACGCCAATCAGGCGAGTTGCCGTCCGACAAAGTCTCTTTTTGCGGAGTCGCAAAATGGTCGCCGATGTCTCGTTGCGAACGGCCGTGGATACGGTCTGGTCCCTGTTTCGGGCTAAGCATCGCGACGTCGATGCCGCGGATAGCCGCCGCTGCCTGCTTGAGCGACATCTGCAAGGGAGACGGGAAGCGCGTGTGAGCGACGCCGAAGAACTGACAGGGTTCGGCCTGGCTTACCTGGAGCGCCTTCCCGAAGACGAATGTTGAGTCCGATGGAGGGGCTCGTCAGGCGAGTCACGCTCGACAGCGCCAGGCCAGCCTGGACGTTGCTCGCTATCTCGGAGCTCCTATCCGCGGCGGTCGTGCTCGTCTTTCGGGCCGTGCTTCCAGTCTGGGGGGAATCGATGCGCATCGCCCAACTTGCTCCATTGGCCGAGAGCGTTCCCCCTAAGCTCTACGGCGGCACGGAGCGAGTCGTGGCGTGGCTGGTGGATGAGCTGGTCGAACTTGGGCACGACGTCACGCTGTTCGCGAGCGGCGATTCCCGAACGAAAGGGAAGCTTCAGCCCGTATGGCCGCGCGCGCTGCGCCTCGGACGGCAGCGTACAGATCCAAATGCGGCCTACGCGCTGCTGCTGGAAGCCGTTTCGCAACGAGCGCAGGACTTTGATGTGATCCACGGTCACATCGACTGGCTACACCTCCCGCTGCTCGGCAGACTGGGCGTGCCATTGCTCACGACCATGCACGGGCGCCTCGACCTACCGGGGCTGCCCGGTGTAGTTCGAAAATTTTCACGAGCCAGCTTCGTTTCGATTTCGGACCATCAGCGCCTACCACTTCCGGATGCAAATTGGAGCGGCACGATCCAACACGGACTGCCCCCGAACCTGTTTCGGCCGTCGTACGGAGAAGGATCCTATCTGGCGTTTCTCGGGCGCCTTACGGCGGAGAAAGGTCCGGAAGACGCGATCCGCATAGCGCGCAGCCGGAAAGCCACTGCGCATCGCTGCAAAGATACCGCGTGCCGAGACCGCTTACTTCAAAAAATATCTCGAGCCTCATATCGACAGCGAGACAATTCAGCTAGTCGGCGAGGTCGACGAAGTAAAAAAGCAGCCATTCCTTGCGCAGGCCGCCGCCTTACTGTTTCCAGTTGATTGGCCCGAACCGTTCGGCCTAGTCATGATCGAGGCGATGGCGTGCGGAAGTGCGCGCGCGGTTCGAGGAGCGCTTCTCCGTGCAGCGAATGTTACGAGAGTACGAGAGCCACTACCGAGCGCTGATCGCCGCGGCTCCGATAGGAGAGAGCGCGTGCTTCGAGCGGTAGCGCTCGAGAAGATCACGGCAAGGCAAGTACCAATCGCTCGGTCTCTACTGCAAGATCATGCGGGGCGGCATTGTTCAGGGTTGGCGGTCGCCCCAAGCGGACATCATGCCGTCCGGTCGTGCTGATGCACAATCATCCGGGAGGAGATCCAACACCATCGCGTGCTGACATCGAGATGACGCGAGTGATTGTTGAGATCGCGAAGCAGTTCGGTATTGCGATCCAGGGCCACATCATCGTCGGCAAGCAAGGTCACGCCAGTCTGAAAGGACTGAAGCTGATCTAAACGACGCCGCTTCTTGGGGCCAATCCGGACCTTATCCTCGGACCCAATGAGAACATACGCGCGTTCATCCGCAGAGCGATCAGCGGATGCGCGCACCGCGGTTGTACCCGCGCATCTTCCCGTCGCTCGCAACGACGCGATGGCACGGTATCGACAGATCGTAATTGGATCGCATAACGGCTCCGACAGCCCGTGCGGCCTTCGGAGTTCCAGCTTTTGAAGCGACCTCTTTGTACGTCATCGTCTTGCCTTTCGGTATTTTCCGGACGATATCGCGCACTTTGTCGGAGAACGTCTTTTTCATATGCCGAGTGTAGCCTTCTTCAAGTTGACCGCTAGGAGTGTTCTTTATGTTTGTATGGAACGTAATTCCTTGCCGACCGTTCCCGGCACCGACAATAGTCACAATCGCCGGCGGCGTCCGGTAACTGTGGAGGCACTTTTTAGTTTTCTTGAGCGTCCCTTCCTTGCCGGCCTTACTGGCGGTCGCGGCGGCGAAGTTGTTGATCGACGAGAGCGTGCCGAAGGCGAGGTAGATGAGAGCCCAACGGCAACGCCCGGATGACATCCAAAGTCTCAAATGGGAGGACCCTTCATGACCGTCTACGTCGTTGGACAGCTCAAATTCACCGATCGTGCGGCATACGAACGCTACGCTGCGCGTTTCAGGGGCGTACTCAAGCAATTCGGAGGAAGGCTGTTGGCAGCCGATGAGCAGCCCGAAATCATCGAGGGGCGTTGGGATAGAGACAAGATCGTGCTTCTGTCTTTTTCAAATGCGACGGCTTTCCGCGGGTTCTTCGAGTCAGCCCAATATCGGGAGATTGCAAAGGACCGAAAGGCGGGAGCGGATACCCTTCTGTTGCTGGTGCACGGCATTGATGGTGGCGGCTGATTCCGCCAGTCCGCTAGACTGGAGCGACGAATAACGAGCCGTCTCGTCCTAATCTCCGCCTAGGCTGCAAAAGCGGAACGCAGGTTCGGCAGCGATTTGATGACGAGCCAGAATGGAATAGCGCAAATGCACGCAATGAATCTTGGTAAGGTCGATTTGCAAGCTCGGAGTTAACTTGAAGAGTTGCCGTTTTATCTGCCCGGTGGTGGTCGCAATCGGCTCGCTGATTATGATCGGCATCACGCTCTGCAAGTGAGGCGGTCCGACCACCAAGGTGCGCTCAATCAACTACCGAATGATCTGCAACCTTCTCGCGCCCCTCGATGTGAACCGTGCCAACATAGAGCACACGCCGTGCACGTCTGCTTGGCCCCCAATTGCGGCGCGAGAGCAGACAATCCGGGACCGCCGAGACGCAACATGCACTGAACGGCGAAATCGGCGGAAGCGCCACCGGGTGAGCGAGTGCGGCGCCGCCTTTTCTTCACGCTCAGATGGCCGCCGCTAGTCAGCGGGCGCGCGCCAGCTTTCGACGCCATCATTTAGATGACGCTCCTGTTTGCGCAACTCATCGATTAGACGTTCGAGGTATGGCGGCAGGGGCGAAGTTTCGCGAGATAAGTCCTGTTGCAACCTTTCACCCACCTCGTCACAGATCGACCGGGCGGTCTTATGGTCGATGTGGTCCGATATTCGGCTGATCGGTTCCATGACGCGACTTCTTTGATCGGGCCCCACGATTAACTTAAGTTACAGAGTGGGAAATTGTTTCGCGTTCCTCAAACGTCGTCGATAGTTCCATGGAGTGGGAAGATCCACGTCTGGGTCGCGCCAAAAGGCGTCGCTGCCGTTGCGTGAATTCCAGGGGCAGTGCCCGTCCTCCTTACACCGCGAGCAGAGGATGAAGCTGTGAGCGATACAACTCGGCGACATCAGCCGTGACCTTCTCAATCTCATACGGCTTTTCCCATCGCCGCACATGCTGGAAGCGGGCGGGGATGGTCTCGGCACCGTAGCCAGTCGTGAAAATGAAGGGCTTTGCGATGCGCATGAGTTCGTCCGCGACCGGAAAGGCTGCGCATCCATGCAGGTTGATATCGACCACGGCGACATCGAAGCCATCGTGCTCGACAGACATCGCGTCGCAGAGTTCGGTAACCGGCCCGATCACATGAGCGCCGAGCGCCCGTAGAGCGTTTGCGAGGTCGTCTCCGATAGGGTAGTCATCCTCGACATGCCAGCGCAAACAGTCCCGCAGGAACAGAAGGCCAAGTACGAAGTCGTTGCGACGCTCTGCTTGCTCGCGATGTTCGCTCCGGCAATTACCTATGGATAGCCGCTTTGCTGGTAGCGATGATAGACATTCCCGATTTCACACCACTCTTCCGACAAATAGACGAGACCGTCGGGCGCATCGCCGGATCCAAGAAAAGACCAACGGCAAGCATCCGCACACCGGGAACGGCGGCGCAACCCGCGTCAAACGTCAAGGGCAAGGCCGTAGGAAGGCGATAGGGCGCGCCTGGAGTCGCGGGACTTTGAGTCCGTCGCGAATGTAGACTCCCTTCCATAGCGCCTCAGTTGGCGGTCTCGGCCTGTAGGAGCCGTACATAGGTCCCGCTCTCGTGCAGCTCGAGCCGACCGCGCTCGACCGCCCTCTTGATGCCGGCGCCGAACTCCTCGCCGGTGGCTTTGAGCTTGTAGAGGAACGGCGCATTGATCTTCTCGATACGGATGCGTCAGTCTTGCACGGGCTCGATGCTAGTGGCGATCTCGATGAGCTTGCGCGCTGCGGCTTCCGGGTTGGCGTCGGGACGTTCGGCGGTGAGCTTCATAAACCAGCCCTCGCGCGGCTGGCGGCCTGTTCTCGCAGGAAGTCAGTCCGGCGCTTCAC
>NZ_JBBIAM010000131.1:0-24821 GCF_054185185.1 Bradyrhizobium sp. UFLA05-153 | reverse complement strand
GCGCCGAGGCGAGGTCGGTGCCGAAGGGCTTTTCGACCACGAGTCGCCGCCAGGCGCCGTTGTCTTCCTTCATCAGTCCGGTGCGGCCGAGCTCGCGCGCGGTCGGTGCAAACGCCGCCGGCGGGGTCGCGAGATAGAACAGCCGGTTGCCGCCGGTGCCGCGGGAGCATTCGAGCGCGTCCAGATGCTCGCGCAGCGCGTCGAAGGAGGGTGGATCCTTTGGGTCCGCCTCGACGAAGGTCACGCATTGCAGGAGTTGCTGGGCGACGACGTCGTCCACCGGACGGGTGGCATGCTCGCGCAGGCCCTTCAACAGGCCGTCGCGCAGCTCGTCATTCGACATACCCTTGCGGGCGGCGCCGACGACACAGAATTTCTCCGGCAACAGGTTCTCGGCGGCGAGATTGTAGAGCGACGGGATCACCAGGCGATGGGTCAGATCGCCGGTGACGCCGAAGATGACGAAGGCGCAATTTTCGGGTTTGCGTTGGGGCTGCGGATCTTTTGTCACGAATGGCCGGCCTTCAGGCTTTGGGCTTGGATGCACCCGGTTGTTTCGGCTCCTTGTGCCCTCCGAAGCCGGCACGCATGGCGGAGAGGATCTTCTCCGCAAAGGTATGCTCCTTGCGTGAGCGGAAGCGGGCAAACAAGGCCGCGGTCAGCACTTCGGCCGGCACCGCCTCGTCGATGGCCGCATTCACGGTCCAGCGCCCTTCGCCGGAATCCTCCACGAACCCCGAATACTCGGTCAGGGCCGGGCTGTCGGCGAGCGCGGTCGAGGTGAGGTCGAGCAGCCAGGACGGGATCACGCTGCCGCGCCGCCACACCTCGGCAATGTCGGCGAGATCGAAATTGAAACGATGATCCGCCGGCAGCGCCTCGATGTCAGCGTTCTTGAGGATGTCGAAACCCTCGGCATAGGCCTGCATCAGGCCGTACTCGATGCCGTTGTGGATCATCTTGACGAAATGACCGGCGCCGATCGGCCCGGCATGGATGTAGCCTTGCTCGATGCGGGGATCGCGGCCCTCACGTCCCGGCGTGCGCGGAATGTCACCTGCGCCCGGCGCCAGCGTGCCGAAGATCGGATCGAGCCGGTCGACGACGGCCTTGTCGCCACCGATCATCATGCAATAGCCGCGGTCGAGCCCCCAGACGCCGCCGGAGGTCCCGACGTCGACATAGTGGATGCCACGCTCCCTGAGCGCTTTGCCGCGGCGGACGTCGTCCTGCCAGAAGGTGTTGCCGCCGTCGATGATGACGTCGCCGGCTTGCATCAGCTTTGCGAGCGTCTCGATCGTCGTCTCGGTGATGCGGCCGGCGGGCAGCATCACCCAGGCGGTGCGCGGCTTGTCGAGCTTGGCGACGAACTCTTCCAGCGTGCTCGCGCCTTGCGCGCCGTCGGCGGCAAGATCGGCGACGGCCTTGGCGTCCTTGTCATAGACCACGGCCGAATGGCCATTCCGCATCAGCCGTCGGACAATGTTGCCGCCCATCCGGCCGAGGCCGATCATGCCGAGCTGCATTGACGTATCCTCTTTCAGTTCAACGCTTGCGAGAGCGCGGCGTTCAGCGCGGCAAGGCCTTTCTTCAGCCCGCCCTTCAGGTGCACGCGGAGCGCGCGCCGTCCGCGCTCGGTGAGCACGTCGAAGTCGCCGCGCGCCTGCGCCGCCTTGATGACGCCAAAGCTCGCCTTCTGGCCCGGCACCGGAAGGTCCTTGGCGTCGTCGGTCGTGATTTGCAGGAATACGCCGCTGTCGGGCCCGCCCTTGTAGGCCTGTCCGGTCGAATGCAGGAAGCGCGGACCGAATTCCGCGGCGGTGGCGACATGGCGCTTTTCGAGCACCTCCGTCCGCATCGCCTGCAAGGCCTCGATCGTGGCCTTGTCGCGCGCGATATAGCCGAGCAGCGCGACATAGTCGCCTTGCCCCGAGCGGCCGAGATGCGCTCTCAGCCACGAGGTGAGGTCGCCGTTCGCGCCGGCGGCGCGGAGCGCCGCCGCATTGGTGTCGTCGGTGTAGAGATCGGCATCCGCGGTGCTGACGACCGGCTTTTCGGGCGGCAGCGCGCCGGTCTTCTCGAACGCGGCGGTGAGCTCGCGGGTCTTGATCTTGGCTGCTTCTACGTCCGGCTGGTCGAACGGGTTGATGCCGAGGACGGAGCCCGCGACTGCGGTCGCCATCTCGAAGCGGAAGAACTCCTGGCCGAGATGGTCGACCGACTTCATGACGATACGCACCACGGGGTGACCCGCGCGCTCGAGCGCGGCGAGCTTCTCGTCGTGAGCCGCGTCCGTCTCACTCTCGGTACGGATATCGACGAAGAAGCGGTCGTTGCCGTAAACGTGCGGATCTCCGAGCGGTTCGCCGTCGATCGGGATCAGACCCTTGCCCTCCTTGCCGGTCGATTCCGCGATGAGCTGCTCGGCCCAGGCGCCGAAATCAGCGATCTTCTTCGACGAGAAGATGGTCACCTTGTCACGGCCCTCGAGGCCGGCGAGCCCCATGGCAAGGCCGAGCTGCACGCCGGGATTTTCATGCGGCGGCACGTCCGGTCCGCAGGAGCGCACCATGGCGAGCGTGTGCTTGATGAAGCTTCCGACATCGATGCCGGCAGTCGCGGCCGGCACGAGGCCAAAGGGCGAGAGCACCGAATAGCGTCCGCCGATCGAGGGCTCGCCGTAGAAGATGCGGGCATAGTTCAGCGTCTTGGCGGCCTTCTCCAGCGACGAGCCGGGGTCGGTAACCGCGATGAAACGATGGCCGGTCTTGACGGAGGAGCCGACCGCTTGCGCGACACGGTCGTAGAAATAGTCCTTCATCGCGTTCGGCTCGGTGGTGCCGCCGGACTTGCTGGATACGATGAACACGGTGTTGGCGATGTCGATCTTGGCTTCCATCGCCCGTACCTGCGCCGGGTCGGTGGAGTCGAGCACATGCAGCTTCGGGAAGCCCGCCTTCCGCGCAAACGTCTCGGCCAGCACTTCGGGCCCGAGGCTCGATCCCCCCATGCCGAGCACGACGGCGTCGGAGAATTTCTGGCCCTTCACGCGACCAGCGTAATCCGCATAGTCGGCGATGTCGGCCTTCACCGCGGAGTCGAGCCAGCCGAGCCACTTGTTCTCATCCGCGCCGGTCCAGACCGATTTGTCGTGCTGCCAGAGCCTGCGGATCTTTGCCGAGACCCGCCACTCTTCGGTGTTCTTGGTCACGGCCTTGCCGAGGCCCTCGCCAAGGGCAAGGTGCTGGCGGTCGATCGCGGTCCCGAGCACGGTGGCGCGCTTGGAGGCGACCGCGCCATAGAGCTTGTCGGCGGCGTCGGCAAACAGCTTCACGCCGTCCTTGACGAGCTCCTCGGTGATCTCGTCGAGGGAGATGCCGGAGCGCTCGAGCTCCTCCAGCACGCGGGCAGCCTCCTCGACATTCTCCTCGAGGCTGTCGCGCAGCTTGCCGTGGTCGCGGAACGCATCGAGCGTCGCCGGCGGCACGGTGTTGATGGTGTTCGGGCCGATCAACTCCTCGACATAGAGGACGTCGCTATAGTCCTTGTTCTTGGTGCCGGTGGAGGCCCACAGCATCCGCTGTGGCCTCGCGCCCTTGGCGGCGAGCTTGTCCCAGCGTGGCCCGGAGAACAGGCGCTTGTAGTCCTGATAGGCGAGTTTTGCATTCGCGATCGCGACCTTGCCCTTGAGCGCCGCCAGGCGCTCCTTTTCGCTCGGGTCATTGGCGCGGGCGATCTTGTCGTCGAGCTGCTTGTCGACCACGGTGTCGATCCGGCTGACGAAGAAGCTTGCGACACTTGCGACATGCGACGGATCGCCGCCGCCGGCTACGTACTTCTCAAGGCCCGCAAGATAGGCCTCGGCAACCTCCAGATAGACCTCCTTGGAGAACAACAGGGTGATGTTGACGCTGATGCCTTCGCCGATGAGCTGCTCGATGGCCGGCAGGCCCTCCGGCGTCGCCGGCACCTTGATCATCAAGTTTTTGCGATCGACATCCTTCCAGAGCCGCCGGGCTTCCGCGACCGTCCCCTTGGTGTCCATCGCCAAATACGGCGACACCTCCAGGCTGACGAAGCCGTCCTGGCCCTTCAGATGGTTATAGACCGGGCGCAGCACGTCGGCGGCATTCTGGATGTCCTCGACCGCGAGCTGCTCGAAGAGGTCGGCGACCGGACGGTCGCCGCGCTTCAGCGCCTTGCCGATCGGGGCGTCATATTCGTCCGAGCTGCCGATCGCCTTTTCGAAGATCGACGGGTTGGAGGTGACGCCCTTGACGCCGTCGGTCTCGATCAGCTGCTTCAGGTCGCCCTTCGCGATGAAGCCGCGGGCCAGGAAGTCCAGCCAGACGGCCTGTCCGTGCTTTTCCAGTTCTTTGACGGGATTCATGGTCTCTCTTTTCTCCGAGCCGGTGGCGGGCGAGGGGTTCCAGCGCCGGTCCTGACGCGCTATGGTGTGTTAACATGACCTTGGGAGGGAACCAATCAAGGGTATTTGCGTCATACTCTCGGCATAACTCTGTTGAGATCGTAGCGATCCAGCCGATTGGTTGTCCGGTTGCGTGAAAGTCGTTGGCCGTAAGCGTTTCGGCCAGAGTCTGTAGCGTAGCGTCAGCCTTCGCTGAACGGAGTTTTGTCTCGCGGGCTCAAGCATTGTCCGTTGGGCGGGTGGCGTTAGTTCATTCATGAACTGCCATGCTGGGGGATAAGCATGCACGCAAATTCTGGCGGCCTTGCGATTGCCGTCACGCCGCGTGGATCGGCCTCTCCTGCCGGGCTTGATGCGTCCGACGATCTCGAGATCTTGCCTTCGAGTTGTGGGGTGGACTCGGCGCCTATGAACGGGCGGCAGGCTGCGCGGGTGTCCTGCTGTTCGGGCTCGTCACCTGCCGGCTGATATGGATGTTGCCGGCCGAGCGGGGGCCGGTCGTCATCGTCAGCCGTTACGGCATCCGCGACTTGCGTATCGGCAATGAATTCCTGCTCTGGGACTCGATCGAAGACGTTTCGGTGCGCGAAAGCCGCGGATGCAAAACCGTTGTGCTGACGCCGACGCCGGCGCTGCGGCAGCAACTTCGCTGCGTCAGGAGCAGACGCGCGATCTCGCCACAGAGCGATACGGATTTCATCGTCATCGATCCGGCCGGGCTGGCGACGGACCTCGCGACGCTCCTGCGAGCCTGTCAGGCTTGTCACGACGCGAGCGAGCGGCGCACCGCATTGCAACAGAAGAGCCGTCACGACGCTCAAAGCTTCGCCGTCAAAGCGTCATAAGTTTGCCGTCGGCGGGCCGCTATGCTGCGCTGCCGGATGGACACATCCCCGGTAATGCCCGGATGTTGCGGTGGGGCGACATTTGCTGGAAATTAGCGAGTACGGGTATAGATTCGCATAAATAACAGGCAAGTGCCTGTTCGTAACTCACCCGGTGCCTACGTAGTGCGTTGCGCCGAGAAGGCGCCCGGGTGTCCAATGATCGTCATGTGCTCACGCTGATTCGAAACGGGCGCTGAGGAACGGTCCAGCAACTGCTTTCGTTTCAGCTTGGGTAAGCGGAAATCACGCGGAGAGGGATCATGTACAACGATTCTTTGTTCAACGCTTTCGCTCGGTCGTTCGAGGCGAGAAGCCAGCTCGACATGTCGATGGCGGAATATCTGGAATCGTGTCGAAGCGATCCCATGAAATACGCGAATTCAGCCGAGCGACTACTAGCTGCGATCGGTGAACCCCAGACGATTGACACGGCCAAGGACCCACGCCTTGGCCGAATCTTTTTGAACCGCACGATCCGCACCTATCCAGCGTTCGCCGGCTTCTACGGCATGGAAGAAACGATCGAGCGCATCGTTGGTTTCTTCCGTCATGCCGCGCAAGGCCTCGAAGAACGCAAGCAGATCCTCTATCTGCTCGGCCCGGTCGGCGGCGGCAAATCCTCGCTCGCCGAGCGGCTCAAGTCGCTGATGGAAGTGCAACCCATTTATGTGCTGAAGGCCGGCGATGAACTGAGCCCGGTGTTCGAAAGCCCGCTCAGCCTGTTCGATCCCGATCAGCTCGGGCCGATGCTGGAAGAGAAGTACGGCATTCCGCGCCGCCGTCTCACCGGCCTGATGAGCCCGTGGTGCTACAAGCGGCTGGAAGCCTTCGGCGGCGACATCTCGCAATTCCGCGTCGCCAAGATCCAGCCGTCGCGGCTGCGCCAGATCGCGATCGCCAAGACCGAGCCCGGTGACGAGAACAACCAGGACATCTCCTCGCTGGTCGGCAAGGTCGACATCCGCAAGCTGGAGACCTACGCGCAGAACGACCCCGATGCGTACAGCTATTCCGGTGGCCTCAACCGCTCCAACCAGGGCATCCTCGAATTCGTCGAGATGTTCAAGGCGCCGATCAAGATGCTGCACCCGCTGCTCACCGCGACGCAGGAGGGCAACTATATCGGCACCGAGAACATCGGCGCGATCCCCTTCACCGGCATCATCCTCGCGCACTCGAACGAGGCCGAGTGGGCGAGCTTCAAGTCCAACAAGAACAACGAAGCCTTCATCGACCGCATCTGCGTGATCAAGGTGCCCTATGTCCTGCGATACACCGAGGAGCAGAAGATATACGAAAAGCTGATCCAGGGCTCAGAGCTTGCCTCGGCACCTTGCGCGCCCGCGACGCTGGAGACGATGGCGCGGTTCTCGGTGATGTCACGTCTGCGCAGGCACGAAAATTCCACGCTGTTTGCCAAGATGCGGGTGTACGATGGCGAAAGCCTGAAGGAATCCGATCCCAAGGCGCGCAGCGTCCAGGAATACCGTGATGCCGCCGGTGTCGATGAGGGCATGGACGGCGTTTCCACTCGCTTCGCCTTCAAGATCCTGGCCGCGACCTTCAACCACGATCCGCAGGAGGTCGCAGCCGATACCGTGCATCTGATGTACGCGCTGGAACAGGCGATCCGCCGCGAGCAGCTTCCCGAGGAGACCGAGAAACGCTACCTGGAATTCATCAAGGCCGAGCTTGCGCCGCGTTACGCCGAGTTCATCGGTAACGAGATCCAGAAGGCCTATCTCGAATCCTACTCGGATTACGGCCAGAACCTGTTCGACCGCTACGTGGACTATGCCGATGCATGGATCGAGGATCAGGACTTCAAGGATCCCGATACGGGACAGCTCCTGGATCGCGAACTCTTGAACCAGGAGTTGACCAAGATCGAGAAGCCCGCCGGCATCGCCAACCCGAAGGACTTCCGGAACGAGGTGGTCAAATTCTCGTTACGGGCCAGGGCTCAGAATAGCGGCAAGAATCCGAACTGGACCTCTTACGAGAAGATTCGCGACGTGATCGAAAAGCGGATATTCTCTCAGGTCGAGGACCTGCTTCCGGTGATCTCGTTCGGGTCGAAGAAGGACGGCGAGACCGAGAAGAAGCACGGCGAGTTTGTCGCACGTATGGTGGAGCGCGGCTACACCGAGCGTCAGGTTCGCCGGCTCGTCGAGTGGTATATGCGTGTGAAGCAGGCCGGTTGAGGCGGATGAGAACGTGGCCCACATTATTGACAGGCGCCTGAATCCGGGCGGCAAGAGTCTTGAGAACCGCCAGCGGTTCTTGCGTCGAGCCAAATCCCTGGTGCAGGGCGCCGTCAAGAAGACCTCGCAGGAACGCGATATCAAGGACGTCCTGGAGGGAGGGGAGGTCACGATCCCCCTCGACGGGATGCACGAGCCGCGCTTCCGCCGCGAAGGCGGCACACGCGACATGGTGCTGCCCGGGAACAAGAAGTTCATCGAGGGCGACTATCTGCAGCGTTCGGGGCAGGGCGGCGCCAAGGACTCCGGTCCCGGTGAAGGCGACAGCGAGGACGCCTTTCGCTTCGTCTTGAGCCGCGACGAGTTCGTCGATCTCTTCCTCGATGATCTCGAGCTTCCCGATCTCGCCAAGCGTAAGATCACCCAGACCGAGAGCGAGGGCCTCCAGCGCGCCGGCTACACCACGTCTGGCTCACCTGCGAACATCTCCGTCAACCGGACCGTCCAGCTCGCGCTCGCTCGCCGTATCGCGCTGCGCCGTCCGCGCAAGAGCGAGATGGATGAGCTGGAAGCCAGGATCGCCGAATGCACCGACGAAGACGAGCGCGCGGCGCTCGTCGCTGAACTCGAGAGGCTGAAGGCGAAATCCAAGCGCATCCCTTTCATCGATCCGCTCGACATCCGCTATCGCCGCTTCGAGACGGTGCCCAAGCCGGTGGCGCAGGCGGTGATGTTCTGCCTGATGGACGTCTCCGGCTCGATGTCCGAGCACATGAAGGATCTCGCCAAGCGCTTCTACATGCTGCTCTACGTCTTCCTGAAGCGCCGCTACAAGCACGTCGAGATCGTCTTCATCCGTCACACCGACCGCGCGGAGGAGGTGGACGAGCAGACCTTCTTCTATGGTCCGGCCTCGGGCGGCACGCTGGTGTCGAGCGCGCTCCAGGCGATGCATGAGATCGTGCGCGAGCGCTTCAATCCATCGGACTGGAACATCTATGCAGCCCAGGCTTCCGACGGCGACAACTCCTATTCCGACGGCGAGCTCGCGGGCATGCTCCTGACCGAGAAGATCCTGCCGGTCTGCCAGTTCTTCGCTTATCTCGAAGTTGGCGAGTCCGGCGGCAGCGCGTTCGATCTCTCCGACTCCTCGCTCTGGACGCTTTATGAGCGCCTGCGCAATAGCGGCGCGCCGCTGTCGATGCGCAAGGTCAGCGAGCGCAGCGAAATCTTCCCGGTGTTCCACGACCTGTTCCAGCGCCGCGAAAATCAGGAGAAGGCCGCTCCATGACGGACAAGACCGGGCGATTGTTCGAAGGCGCGGACTGGGACTTCCTCACCTTGCAGCGTATCCACGATGCCTGCGAGGACGTCGCGAAGAAGGAGCTCGGCCTCGACGTCTATCCGAACCAGATCGAGGTGATCACCGCCGAGCAGATGCTGGACGCCTACTCCTCCGTCGGCATGCCGCTGTTCTACAAGCACTGGTCCTTCGGCAAGCATTTTGCGTTTCACGAGGCCTCCTACCGCAAGGGCCTGATGGGCCTCGCCTACGAGATCGTGATCAATTCTTCGCCCTGCATCTCCTATTTGATGGAGGAGAACACGGCGACGATGCAGACGCTGGTGATTGCGCATGCCGCGTTCGGCCACAACCACTTCTTCAAGAACAACTATCTGTTCAAGCAGTGGACCGATGCCGACGGTATTCTGGATTATCTCGACTTCGCCAAGAACTACGTCTCGCAATGCGAGGCGCGCTATGGTCGCGTCGAGGTCGAGCGCACGCTCGACGCGGCGCATGCGCTGATGTCGCACGGCATCGACCGGTATCCCGGCAAGAAGAATATCGATCTGCGAGCTGAGGAAAAGCGCGCCGGCCGCCGTCGCCAGCACGAGGAGGAGGTCTTCAACGACCTCTGGCGCACCGTGCCGACAGGTCCGAGCAAGAGCCGGTCGGTGCTGAGCATCGAGCGGCGTCGCAAGCTGCTCGGCCTGCCGCAGGAAAACCTGCTCTACTTCCTGGAAAAGAGCGCGCCGCGGCTGGCGCCCTGGCAGCGTGAATTGCTGCGCATCGTCCGCCACATCGCACAGTATTTCTACCCGCAGAGCCAAACCAAGGTGATGAACGAGGGGACGGCGACCTACGTTCACTATCGCATCATGTCGACCCTGCATAAGCAGGGCCGTATCACCGACGGCAACTTCCTCGAATTCCTCCAGTCACACACCAACGTGGTGTTCCAGCCCGAGTTCGACGATCCGCGCTTCTCCGGCTTTAATCCTTATGCGCTCGGTTTTGCGATGATGCAGGATATCGAGCGGATCGCTACGAATCCCGAGGCCGAGGACCGCGAGTGGTTCCCGGACATTGCCGGCAAGGGCGACGCCACGGGCGTGCTACGCGACGTCTGGGCCAACTACCGCGATGAGAGCTTCATCGGGCAGTTCCTCAGCCCCAGGCTGATGCGGCACCTGCGCATGTTCCATCTCCACGACGATCCCGAGGAGCGCGCCGGCATCCGGGTCGACGCCATCCACGACGAGCGCGGCTTCCGCCGTGTCCGCCGTGAGCTCGCGCGGCAGCACGATGTCGGCTTCATCGACGCCAATATCGAGGTGGTCGACGTCGACCTCGCCGGCGACCGCCGGCTGATCCTGCATCACCACGTCATCAAGGGCTCGCAGCTCAACGAGACCGACGCCAAGCGTGTGCTCCAGCATCTCGCCGATCTCTGGACCTACGACGTGTCGCTGATCGAGGTCGATGCCAACGACAAGGTTTTGCGGGAGTACGTAGTCAGCCCGCGGCCGATCCCCGCGGCGGCGTAACGCTCATGCGTGAAGCGTACACGGCGATTCCGGCAAGCCGCGTCCCCATTTTCGCCGTCATGCCCCGGCTTGACCGGGGCATCCAGCACGCCGCGGCTTCTCGGCTGAATCTCTGCGCCTCTGGAATACTGGATCGCCCGGTCAAGCCGGGCGATGACAGCTGAGCTTGGGACGGCGACACCAACCTCCGTCGAACTCACGGCCTCAAATACAAATACCCCTGCGATTGCAGCTCCGCGAGGCGGACCACGCCGCCTTTCACCGCGCTGACGAAGCCGGGCAAGAGATCCTTCAGCGTGATGTTCTGCGCCTTCATGGTGTTGCTGCAGGCAGCGAGCTCTACACCGTCCCTGGCGAAATCGCCGACGCGCTTGCTGACGTCGGGATTGGCTTGCGTCGAGTGAAACGCCTTGAGCGCCGGGCCGTGGATGACGAGCGCGATCGTCACGTGCTCGGGGCCGCCGACACCGTCGATGTGGTTCTGGATGTTGCCGAGAACGAAATTGACCTTCTCGGCATCGCTCAAATGATAGACGACCTTCAGCCTGTCCGCTGGCGTCGGTTCGGTCGCAGCCTTTGCGCGCGACGCGGCGAGGGCCGTGCCCAAAGCCGATGCTGCGCTCCACAAAATATTACGGCGGTTCATGGCGGTTCTCCAGATCGGGGCGAACCTATCATTTGTGACGAAGCGCGGCGAGTTCCTTGCGGTCGGTCACGAGCGAGGCGCACTCGCTGGTGTCGGTGCGGTCGAGGCGGAAAATCTTGTCGTCGGCGCCGGCGACCAGCGATTCCTCGGCGTCGTCGTCAAGCTTGTTGTTCTGCCAGACCTTGACGCGCTCGAGTCGAACGATCGCCGATTTGTCGTCCTTCGACAGCGCGATCCCGATCCCGCCGCCGTCGCAGTCGACGCCGCAGCCGAAGCGGACCTCGTCGCCGTTGTCCTGAAACAGCGCGTGGCCGCAGGAGCCGGAGGAGTCGAATTCGCCCGAGCGGTGCCGATATCGGAAGCCCAGGCGGAAGGCGTAGTGCAGCTCCTTGTCCTCTTGCTCGTACTCGGCCGAGACCAGCAGCTTCATGGAGGCAACCTTCTGCTTCGGATGGCGAGCCAGATGCACGGCATCGTAACGGCGGACGAAGCAGGCATAGGCCTTGTGGCCGGGCGCGCCCGCAAACATGCGCGTGTCAAAAGCGTCGGACTGGGCCTTGGTGGCCTCCTGGGCGTGGCCGGTACCGCCGAGAGCGGCGAGGGTGAGGACGACGAGGAGGGGAAGCTTCATGTGTGTTCCCGAACGCTTCGAGCCGATGAGGTCCGGCTGGCCGCCGGCGGGGTATTTGGCGGTTAGTCGCTACGCGAACCGGATGCGTTCACCTGTCCGCGATGGCCTGGCGCGCCGCGCGGGCCCGGATTTTACCTATCCCCTGGAGGCCGAATGCTGGTACACGCGCGTGATGCGTTCGACTCTTGCCAATCCGGGCCGCGCATGATCCGGCGCGCCTTCATCCGCGCAATCGGGCTCCTGGCGGCCACGCCATGGCTTGCGGCGAACGCCCAGCCAGTGCCGCGCAGGAAGCTCGTCGGCATGGTCTCCTCGTTCAGCGAGCAGCAATTGCTGCCGCTCCGCGCCGCGCTCCTGGAGCGGCTGGGCGAGCTCGGCTGGCGCGACGGCGACAATCTGGAGTTCGACCTGCGGCTGGCCAAACCGATGGCATCCTCCCTTTCGGATGCTTCTGCTTCGTTGGTGCAGCGGAAGCCGGACCTGCTGATCGCACAGGGCAGTCCCACGCTCGAGGCAATGCGCAAGTACTCTGGCGCGATACCCGTCGTATTCCTGCTGGTGGCTGATCCCGTCGAACTCGGCGTGGTGACGTCCTTGTCACATCCCGGAGGAAGCCTCACCGGCTTCACGAATTTCGAACTCGCGGTCGGGGGCAAATGGGTCGATCTGCTGAAGGCCGCCGACACGACGATCGAGCGCATCGTCCTGATCGCCAATCCCGACAACAACACCAGCGCGCCGTTCGTTCGCCAGATCGAGAGCGACGGGCGCGAAACCGGCGTGAACGTGCAGACGATCTACGTCCGCGATGCCGGCGAGATCGAGCGGGCCATTCGCGGCGCCGGTGGTTCGCCCAGGGCCGGCCTGATGACGCTACCCGACTCTCTGCCGATCCTGCATCAGGATCTGATCGTCAATTTGACCAACGAGCTGCGCATTCCCAGCATCCATCCGTTCCGCAGCTTTCCGGCAAGCGGCGCACTGATGTCGTACGGGCTGGATTTCCCGGAGTTGTTTCGCGAGGTCGCTTCCTATGCAGACAGGATTCTGCGCGGAACGAAACCGGCCGACCTTCCAGTGCAGGCGCCGACAAAATTCGAGCTCGTCATCAATTTGAGGACGGCGAAGCTCTTGGGGATCGAGGTGCCGCCGGCGCTGCTTGCGAGCGCCGATGAAGCCATCGAGTGAGCGAACTCTCGCTTGGCGCGACGAAGCTGTAGACAAAATCACAGAGCTGCGCTGCAGCTGTCGATCACAAGCCGCTAAGTGAGGCGGAGCGTACTACCGCAGGCTGGCGTTGATCTTGTCCAGCACCGCCGAACCCGGACAGAGATCGTCGGCCTCCAACGTGTTGAGCGGCGTCTCGACGGTGTTGAGGTGCTCGTGCAGGTCATCCGCCTCGGGATCGACATAAAGCAGTCCCGTGACGATCTGCCCCTTGGCGGCGTGCTTCTGGAGGAAGGTCATCGCCCCTAGCCGGTCATGCGGATCGTAGTCGGCGTCGATCTTGCGCAGCGCGATCTTGCTGCCGTCATGCTGCTCGACGACCTGCACGGAGCCAGGCGCGTAATCGACGCTGATCGGGTCGCGGCCGACCAGCACATCGAGCCGGTTCACTGCATCGTTGTGCTCTCGGACATAGTCGAAGCTCTTGGTCGAGCCGGTGTGATTGTTGAAGGCGATGCAGGGGCTGATGACGTCGATGAAGGACGCGCCTTTGTGGCGGATCGCCGCGGCGATCAGCGGCACGAGCTGGGTCTTGTCGCCGGAGAAGCTGCGCGCGACGAAGGTCGCCCCCAACTGCAGCGCGATCGCGACGAGGTCGATGGCGTTGTCGGTGTTGGTGACGCCCTTCTTGGATTTCGAGCCGCGGTCGGCTGTGGCCGAGAACTGGCCCTTGGTGAGGCCATAAACGCCGTTGTTCTCGACGATATAGGTCATGTTGACGGCGCGCCGTATCGAGTGTGCGAACTGGCCGAAGCCGATCGAGGCGGAATCGCCGTCGCCGGAGACGCCGAGATAGATCAGGTCGCGATTGGCAAGGTTGGCGCCCGTGAGCACCGAAGGCATGCGGCCGTGTACGGAGTTGAAGCCGTGTGAATTGCCGAGGAAATAGTCCGGCGTCTTCGACGAGCAGCCGATGCCGGAAATCTTCGCCACCCGGTGTGGCTCGATCGAGAGTTCGTAGCAGGCTTCGATGATCGAGGCCGTGATCGAGTCGTGACCGCAGCCGGCGCACAGCGTCGAGATCTTGCCCTCGTAGTCGCGATGCGTGTAGCCGAGCTCGTTCTTCTTCAGGCCCGGGTGATGAAATTTCGGCTTTGCAATGTAGGTCATGTCACGGCCTTGCGGAGAGGGGTCACCTTGAGCTGATCCTGGTGGTCGCCAATGGCTTTTGCGATGAATCGGGCGGTGATCGGCGAGCCGTCGTAATGCACGATCGGTACGAGGCGCACCGGGTCGATGCCGTTCTCGTTGACGATGAGCTGACGGAGCTGGCTGTCGCGGTTCTGCTCGACGACGTAGACGAAATCGTGCTCGGCGAGGAAGCTCGCCACGCTGGAATGGAACGGGAAGGCGCGGATGCGCAAGCGGTCGAGCTGATGCCCGCGCGCCTCCAGAAGGCCGATCGCCTCGTCCATCGCCGGCGCCGTGGAGCCGAAATAGATCACGCCATATTTGGTCGGTCGTTCCGCATTGGCTTGCAGCGGCCGTGGCACGAGATCCTGCGCGGTCTCGAACTTGCGCACGAGGCGCTGCATGTTGTCGGCATAGACCGTGCCTTCCTCGGAGTAGCGCGCATAGCGGTCGCGCGAGGTGCCGCGGGTGAAATAGGAGCCCTTGGTCGGATGCGTGCCGGGATAGGTGCGGTAGGGGATGCCGTCACCGTCGACGTCGAGATAGCGGCCGAAGTCGCGGCCCTCGTCCAGCATCTCCGCGGTCATCACCTTGCCGCGGTCATATTGCCGCGCGTCGTCCCACTTCAGCGGACGGCAGAGGCGGTGGTTCATGCCGATATCGAGATCGAGCATCAGGAAGATCGTGGTCTGAAGCCGCTCGGCCAGATCGAACGCGGCTGCCGCGAACTCGAACGCCTCGGCCGGGTCTTCCGGGAACAGCAGCACATGCTTGGTATCGCCATGTGAGGCGTAGGCGCAGGCGATGATGTCGCATTGCTGCGTGCGGGTCGGCATGCCCGTCGAGGGGCCGGCGCGCTGGATGTTCATGATCACGGCCGGGATCTCGGCGAAATACGAGAGGCCGATGAATTCCGTCATCAGCGAGATGCCGGGGCCCGACGTCGCGGTGAAGGCCCGCGCGCCGTTCCAGGAGGCGCCGATCACGATGCCGATGGAGGCAAGCTCGTCCTCGCCCTGCACGATCGCGTATTTCGCCTTGCCGGTCGCAGGATCGTGCCGGTACTTCTTGCAATGGCTGGTGAAGGCTTCCGCAACCGACGAGGACGGCGTGATCGGATACCAGGCGCACACCGTCGCGCCGCCATAGACAGCGCCGAGCGCCGCGGCGCTGTTGCCCTCGATGAAGATGCGATCGCCGACCTTGTCGGCCTTCTTCACCCGCAGCCCGATCGGACATTTCAGGTTCTGCAGCGCCCAGTCACGCCCCAGATGCAGCGCATGGACGTTGGAAGAGAGCAGCTTCTCCTTGCCCTTGTACTGCTCGCCGATCAGCTGCTCGATCACCTTGGGATCCATGTCGAGCAGCGCGCAGAGCGCGCCGAGATAGATGATGTTCTTGAACAGCTGGCGCTGGCGCGGATCGGTATAGGTCGAGTTGGCGATCGCGGTCAGGGGAACGCCGATCACGGTAATGTCGTCGCGGAATTTGGTCGACGGCATCGGCTTGGTGGAATCGTAGAACAAATAGCCGCCGGGCTCGATGCCGGCGACGTCCTTGTCCCAGGTCTGCGGGTTCATCGCCACCATCATGTCGACGCCGCCGCGGGCGCCGAGATGGCCGGCTTCCGTCACCCGCACCTCATACCAGGTCGGCAGGCCCTGGATGTTGGAGGGGAAGATGTTGCGCGGGGAGACCGGCACGCCGTGGCGCAGGATCGCGCGGGCAAACAGCTCGTTGGCCGACGCCGAGCCCGAGCCGTTGACGTTGGCGAAGCGGACGACGAAGTCGTTTACGCTGCTGATCGGCTTTTTGTCGGGCATGATGATCCTGCGTAAGTCATATCGATGAGATATTTCTGCATGTCCCAGGCGCCGGTGGGACAACGTTCGGCGCACAGTCCGCAATGCAGGCAGACGTCCTCGTCCTTCACCATCACGCGCCCGGTCTTGAGGTCGCCGGAGACGTAGAGGTCCTGGTTCAGGTGCGGCGAGGGCGCCTTCAGCCTCTGCCGGAGATCGGCCTCCTCGCCATTCTCCGTGAAGGTGATGCAGTCCATCGGGCAGATGTCGACGCAGGCATCGCACTCGATGCACAGCGAGGTGGCGAACACGGTCTGCACGTCGCAGTTCAAACAGCGATGCGCTTCACCGAGCGCAAGCTTGACGTCGTAACCGAGCTCGACCTCGGCGCGGATGTCCTTCAGGGCCACCACCTTGTCGCGGTGCGGCACCTTGAAGCGCTTCTCCGGCGAGATATCGTTGTCATAGCTCCATTCGTGGATGCCCATCTTCTGCGAGGTGACGTGCACCTCCGGCAGCGGGCGCTCGTTGATGTCTTCGCCCGAGAGCAACCTGTGGATCGACAGCGCGGCATCGTGGCCGTGCGCCACCGCCCAGATGATGTTCTTCGGCCCGAAGGCGGCGTCGCCGCCGAAGAAGACCTTTGGGTTGGTCGAGACGAAGGTCTTGGGATCGACCTTCGGCATGTTCCACTTGTCGAACTCGATGCCGCAGTCGCGCTCGATCCAGGGAAACGCGTTCTCCTGGCCGACCGCGACCAGCACGTCGTCGCATTCGAGGGTCTGGTCGGGCTCGCCTGACGGAACGAGGTTGCGGCGTCCCTTGGCGTCGTACTCGGCGCGCACTTTCTGGAAGGTGACGCCGGTGAGCTTGCCGTTGTCGTGGACGAAGGCGACGGGGACGAGGAAGTTGAGGATCGGAATGTCCTCGTGGATCGCGTCCTCCTTCTCCCAGGGCGAAGCCTTCATCTCCTCGAAGCCGGAGCGCACGATGACCTTGACGTCCTCGCCGCCGAGCCTGCGCGCCGTGCGGCAGCAATCCATCGCGGTGTTGCCGCCGCCGAGCACGATCACGCGCTTGCCGATCTTGTCGATGTGACCGAAGGAGACGGAGGACAGCCAGTCGATGCCAATATGGATGTTCGCGGCTGCCTCTTTGCGGCCGGGAATGTCGAGCTCGCGGCCGCGCGGCGCGCCGGAACCCACGAAGATCGCATCGTATTTGTCGGCCAGCAGCGCCTTCATGCTCTCGATGCGGTGGCCGCCCTTGAACTCGACGCCGAGCTCGAGGATGTAGCCGGTCTCCTCGTCGATCACGGAATTCGGCAGGCGGAATTTCGGGATCTGCGTGCGCATCATGCCGCCGGCTTCGGGGTCGGCATCGAACACGGTGCAGTGATAGCCGAGCGGCGCGAGATCGCGCGCCACCGTCAGCGACGCCGGGCCACCGCCAACCAGCGCAATGCGCTTGCCGTTCTTAGGCGAGGGACGCGGCAGGCGCTGCTTGATGTCATCCTTGAAGTCGGCCGCGACGCGCTTCAGGCGGCAGATCGCCACCGGAGTTTCCTCGACGCGTCCGCGACGGCACGCTGGCTCGCATGGACGATCGCAGGTGCGTCCCAGAATTCCGGGAAACACGTTCGATTTCCAATTGATCATATAGGCGTCGCTGTAGCGGCCTTGAGCGATCAGACGGATGTATTCGGGAACCGGGGTGTGCGCGGGACAGGCCCACTGGCAATCGACTACTTTGTGAAAGTAGTCTGGGGCCGAAATATCGGTCGGTTTCATTCCTACCCTGTCCGCACAGGCTCAAGCGCCCTGCGGCCTTCTTGAGCTTGGCGAACGCTTACGCGTCGATATGGTTCTTAAATTGGATCATAGGCTTACCTTATTAGAACCATTCCGAGGCTCGCACAAAGGCAAATTTGGGCAATGCTCCGCATTCATAGGAGCTACGCACAGAGAGCATCAACAGAAGCAAACATTATGCGGCGGTGCAGCATCTCGCGATACGTGTGATGAGACATCACCCGCGCGCGGTATCGCTCTTGATGTCGCTCTTGGCGAGATCCCACATCAGGCAGTAGGTGCCGACGGAAACGGGAAGCGAGGACGGCGATGCTGCTGGGCCGGTGAAGCGTTCGGCAATCACGGCAGAGACGACGCTGACGCGCGTGCCGTCGATCAGCACGAACCAGTCGTTGGCGCCCGGGCTGCGCACCGACGGGATCTCCGCCGTCGGGCCGGAAAGCTCTGCATCACTCTCCAGCAGATGCATGGAGATGATGCCGTCGTATTTTTCCGGCGCGAGCTTTTCCCGCAGTGCATCGCGCAATCGTCCGGCATTGTCGGGCGTCGGGCGCAGCCGTACCACGCCGAGCGCGACGCCGCGTCCGCTGCCGCGGCTGATGGTGATGCGCGCCACCGCGCGGATCATGTTCTCGAACCGTGCCATGGTCTGACGCGACCAGTCGGTCGGGCTTGCAAGCCCCGCCCGATAAGCGGGACTGTCGAGCACGTCGAGCGTCGCAGTCGAATAGAGGCAGAGATATTTGGGGCTGGCAGCGTGAGCGACATAGCGCCGCGCCTCCAGAAAACCCTCGATCGCAACACGCTCCGCGAGATGTTCGCGATCATACCAGCGGTTGAAATCGGCCTCATGCTCCGCGTCGATATTCATCGACGTCAGCAGCATGCCCTTCCCGGCGAGCGGCATTCTTCTTGTTGTCCTTCTTGCAGACCCTCATGGTGAGGAGCGCGTCTTCGCGCGTCTCGAACCATGAAGGCGCCACTGTAGCATCTCGGCCTCATCCTTCGAGACGCGCTCCTTCGGAGCGCTCCTCAGGATGAGAGTTCTATCGCGCGGCCTTCGAAGCAAGGTCCGCGATCGCTCTCATCACGGCGTCCCTCACGCCGGGATCATAGAGCGAATGCCCGGCCTCTTCCACGATGCGGATCTCGGAACCCGGCCACACTTTCGCGAGCGCCCAAGATATCTCGGGCGGGCACAACAAATCATAGCGGCCCTGGATGATGATGCCGTGAATGCCGGCGAGCCTGCCGGCATTTTGCAGCAGCTGATCCGGCGCCATGAAGCAGTCATTGATGAAGTAGTGTGCTTCCATGAAGGGCGTCGCGGGCAGCGTGCGCCACACGTTGATGGTTGCGAGATCGAGCCGCGTGCGCGCCGGCTTGTGTTCGGACAGGGTGCGCTCGGTGTCGTGCCAGGCCCGCGCGGCGGGGCCATGGATGTCAGGATCGGGATCGAGAATGCGGCGCCAATGCGCTTCGATCGGCCGCTCTCGCTCTTCGGCTGACAGCAGGCTCAAAAAGTCCTCGTTGAGCGCGGGATAGAATTGCGGCAGCCGCGACGTGAAGCCGGTTTCGACCTCGGCTCGCGTGCCGAGAAAGGTTGCGCGCAGCACGATGCCCGAGACGCGGTCGGGATGGGCCTGCGCGTAAGCGAGCGCCAGCGTCGCACCCCAGGAGCCGCCGATCACCATCCAGCGTTCGAAACCGAACCTTTGGCGGATCGCCTCCATGTCAGCGACGAGATGCTGCGTGGTGTTGTGCTCGCGCGAGCCCTTCGGCCGGCTGCGGCCGGCGCCGCGCTGGTCGAACAGCACGGCATGGAAGCGTTCAGGATCAAAAAGCCGGCGATGGTCGGGCTGGCAGCCGCTGCCGGGGCCGCCATGCAGATAGACGGCCGGGATGCCGTCGGCGCGGCCGACGCTCTCGACATAGATCTCGTGACCGTCGGAGACGGCGAGCATTTCCGAAGTCAGCGGCGCAAAGGGATCGGCGCGTTTGGCCGATTTGGCCGCCTCGGCGTCAGGCGCCATTCTCGCCAGACTCCCAAGTGCCACCGGCAAAGTTGCGGTAGAGGAAGCGGTTGGTCTCGCCTTCGGCTTCGCGCTCGGCCTGCTTGAAGATGGTCTCGTGCAGCGGCGATAGCGCGCAGGCCGGATCGGTGTTGGCCGCATCGCCCGTCAGTGCAAAGGCCTGGCAGCGGCAGCCGCCGAAATCGATCTCGCGGAACTCGCAGGTCTTGCACGGCTCCTTCATCCAGCCGGTGCCACGATAGCGGTTGAAGGCGTCCGAGTTCTGCCAGATCCAGGCGATCGAATGATTGGAGCGCACGGACTCGAAGTCGAGCCCGGTGATGCTCTCGGCCGCATGGCAGGGCAGCACCTTGCCGGCGGGCGAGATGTTGAAGAACTGCCGGCCCCAGCCGCCCATGCACTTCTTCGGCCGCAGCGCATAGTAGTCCGGCACGACATAGTCGATCGCGAGCGTGCCCTTGAGGCGCTCGCGCGCCTCCTGGACGATACGGGTCGTCTCGTCGAGCTGCGCAACCGTCGGCATCAGCGCGGCGCGGTTCTTCAGCGCCCAGCCGTAGTACTGGACGTTGGCGACCTCGAGCCGGTCGGCATCGAGATCGACCGCCATCTGGATGATGTCGGGGAGTTGGTGCAGGTTCTGGCGGTGCATCACCGCGTTCACGGTGAGCGGCAGATCAAGCTCGCGTGTCCACTTAGCGACTTCGAGCTTCTTGTGATGCGCGCCCTTGTAGCCGGCGACGCGGTCGGCGGCGATATCCTCGGTGCCCTGAAAGCTGATCTGCACATGGCAGAGGCCTGCATCCGCGAACTCGCCCAGCTTGTCGCGCGTCAGCAATACGGCCGAAGTGATCAAATTGGTATAGAGGCCGGCGTCGCTCGCATGCTTGATGAGCTCGACGAGGTCTTTCCGCGCGGTCGGCTCGCCGCCGGAGAAATGCACCTGGAGCACGCCGATCTCGGCGAGCTCGGTCAAGACCCTCTTCCACTCCTCGGTCGTAAGTTCCTTTCCGGCGCGATCGAGCTCGACCGGGTTGGAGCAATAGGGGCATTGCAGCGGGCAGCGATGTGTGACCTCCAGCAGGACGGCGAGCGGAATGCCGAACGTCTCCGCCGTCGAGCGCTGCTTTTCGAGCACCGCCAGGCTATCGCTGACATCGTGGGGAACGCCGGGGTCGCCAAGTACGTCGCTCATGACGTCTTCTCCCGGGCTTCGGTCAGAAAGCCCTTGTCTGCAAGGTCCTGCAACATGGCGATCACGTCGCTCAGGATCGCATCGCGTGGTGCAGCATACTTCGCGGCGAGCTGGTCGGCCATATCGCCGACATTGCGGATGCCGTCGCAGAGCTGCAGGACCTCGACCGCGATCTCGTCCGGCGCCAGTACCCGTTCCGGCGCCAGGATCACCCAGACCTTCCGCGTCTCGTCGTATTTCAGCTTGGCATGCCGCGGCAGCACGGGCCGGCTCGCTTCGCTGACGCTGATGTGACGCGGCCCGGCCATTGCTTATTTCCTCTCAGCTCGCTTTGGGCACGAAGGCGCCCGGCGGAATGTGCCCGTCGACATAGGCATGATAGAGCGCGTCGAGCTGCACCCACAGCACGTTGGTCTTGAAGATCAGCGCGTTGCAGACGGCCGCGCGTTCCTCGGGAGTCCTGGCGTGCTTCCTGACATAGTCGAGCGCGAAATTGGCGTCGCGCGGCGCCTGGGTCAGGCGGCGCTTGAAGTAGCTCATGATATCAGGATTGACGAAATCATAGTGCTCCAGCATGCCGCTGATGCGCTCTTCGTGAATGCTCGGCGCGAACAGCTCCGTCAGGGAGGAGGCGATCGCCTCCAGCGGGCTCTTCTCGCGGCAGAAATGCACGTAGGCCTCGACCGCAAAGCGCGTTGCGGGAAGAATGCCTTCGGTTGATTCCACATAGGCCGTGTCGAGGCCCAGGCCTTCGGTTAGCTTCAGCCAGCGCTCGATGCCGCCCTCGCTGCCGACATCGCCGTCATGATCCTCGATGCGGTGGCGCCATTCCAGCCGCGTGGCGCGGTCGCGAAAGCGCGAGATCACCACCGCGTCCTTGAGCGGGATCGTGCTCTGGTAATAGTAGCGGTTGAGCGCCCAGGCCTGCACCTGGCCCTTGTTCAGCTTGCCGCCGTGCAGGAGCTTATGGAACGGATGCAGGCTGTGATAGCGGGTCGCGCCGATGTGGCGCAGCGTCGCCTCGAGTTCCTCGGCCGAGTTGAGCCTGATGTCCTTGCCGATCGAGAGTGCGGTCATTCCGGGCAGCGTCATGGCGTTCACAGCACGATCTCCGTTCCATCGGCGGGTATCTGCCAGCCCGCATGTTCGGCCGCCTTGCGCTCGGGCGAGGAGGGCAGCAGCGCCGGGTTCGAGTTATTGATATGCAGAAATATCTTCCTGTCGATATCGAGGCCGGCGAGCCGCGCGATCGCGCCGTCCTCGCCGGACATCGCGACATGCCCCATGCTCTTGCCGGTCTTCTGGCCGAGCCCGGCCTGGATCATCTCGTCGTCGCGCCACACCGTGCCGTCGAAGAACACCAGCGATGCGCCGGCAATCTGCGCTCTCAACGTGTCGGTGACCTCGGCGCAGGCAGCGAGGAAGTAGAAATTCTTGCCGGTCGACTTGTCCGTGATCTTCAGGCCCAGCGTGTCGCCGGCGCCACTGCTCCCGCCGGGATGCGCCTTGCCTTCCAGGTACCAGGCCGATTTGCCTGCTACCTCGAACGCAACCACCTCGATGCCGGAGCGTGCGCCGTCGGGAAGGCGCGGCTCGAACGGCTCATCGACCCCTATCGGCTGGCGCTTGACGTTCTTCTCGTTCAGCACGTTGAAGATGCTGTTGGCCTTCAGGATCGCCAGCACCTTGTCATGGGCGTAGATCGTGAACGGCGAGCCCTCGCGCATCGACAAGAGTCCCGCCACCGCGTCCACCTCGCCATTGGTCAGGATCACGCCGGCGATCGGCGTGTGGCGCAGCGCGCCCGGCTTCGGATGAAGCTGCGGCGTGGCATTGAATTGCTGCCGGAGGTCGGGCGAGGCGTTGATCAGGAACCAGTTGTCGCCGTCGGCGCTGAAGGCGACCGAAGCCTGGGTTCTCTGCAATTGTCGGGAGTCAGCGCGCGCTGCCCAGCAGCCTGTGCACCCGCAGTTCCACTGCGGGACCCCGCCGCCAGCCGCGGCGCCCAGGACGACGACGCGAAGCATAATTCCGTCTCCTGGAGACACGTGTCGAGGTGGATCTCAGGCTGACACAATTCCCCTCATCCGGGGACGTGGCGCACCCGAAGGATCCACCTGCGCTCAACGTGAAACTGCCGCCCTTACTTGCGGGTGGCGCTCACATACATGTTGATTTCCATGCCGCACGGCACTTCGACGATCTTCGGTGCTTTCCAGGCCATTGAGCGCCTCCTTTTTTGAGAAAATCGGACGTATCCGTCCCCCCGTTAAACTACTGCGGGCGGAAAAGTTCGCCAGTTAAATCTTCCGGGACCTAGGTAGTAGACAGCTGCAATGCTGCGCTGCAAACACGGAAAAGCCCGACCGCGCCGCGGAGATGACGCAAAAACAGCAAAACAACCCCACGCAAAGTACAACGATATGTAGAGAACGACGATAGGGTGTGAGCCCTGTCCGGATAAAGCGGTTGTGAGTACGAAACGGCTTTCAATCGGCTACAGGCGACCCCATTGGATCAGGCATGCCCAGATATTTCTTCAACACCCGCATCGGCGACGAATTGATCGTGGATCCTGACGGCGAGGACCTGCGCAATCCCGATCGTGCCTGGGAAGTGGCGCGCCAAATGATTTTGGAAGTGCTGAAGTCGGAAGGCACCCAGCCGGCGTTGCTCGAGGCGGTCATCGAGGTCACCGACGACGACGGTGAGATCGTGTTGGAATTTCCTTTCACGGAAGCGCTTCTGGACCTGCCGGATCAATCCGCCACCCGGCACTGACGATCCGGATTCCGCCCCTGCGCAATGCGCATGGCTTTGCCGCCTGACCGGCGCTAAAAGACCCGGTCACACGGAGCATGCCATGCAAGACCTCTGGCGCCTGTCGGCCGCCGACCTCGCCACTCTCATCCGGTCCAGGAAGGTTTCCGCCACCGAAGCCGCAAAGTCGGGACTTGCCCGGCTCGATGCCGTCAATCCCAAGCTGAATGCGGTGATCGACCACCGGCCGGAGGACGTGCTCAAGCAGGCGGCAGCGCTCGATGGCGCGATCGCCCGGGGCGAGGATCCGGGCCTCTTGGCCGGCGTACCCGTCACGGTGAAGGTCAATGTCGACCAGGAGGGTTTTGCCACCACGAACGGGCTGAAGATCCAGCGCGACGTCATCGCGAAGGCCGACAACCCCGTGGTCGCCAATTTGCGCAAGGCGGGCGCCGTCATTCTCGGCCGCACCAACTGCCCGGCCTTTTCCTATCGCTGGTTCACCACAAACCTGATCCACGGTGACACCAAGAATCCGCGCGATGCCTCGCTGACCCCGGGCGGCTCCTCGGGCGGGGCCGGATCGGCGGTAGCGGCCGGCATCGGCCACATTGCCCACGGCACTGATATCGCGGGCTCGATCCGCTACCCCGCCTATGCCTGCGGCGTGCACGGCTTGCGGCCGACCATGGGCCGGATTCCCGCCTTCAACGCGGCCCTGCCGGAGCGCCCGATCGGGCCGCAGATCAGCGCGGTCTCCGGGCCGCTGGCGCGCACCGTCAATGACCTGCGGATTTCGCTTGCCGCGATGGCGGCCCGTGACGTGCGCGACCCCTGGTGGGTGCCTGCGCCGCTCGAAGGACCGGCGATGCCCAAGCGTGCGGCGCTGTGCCTCAATCCGGATGGGCTCGCGACCGCACCGGAAGTGACGGCCGCGCTCAGAGACGCCGGCAAGCGGCTGGAGCGGGCAGGCTGGACGGTGGAGGTGATCGAGAACACCCCGCCGATGCGGGAAGCTGCTGAATGGCAGACGAAGCTGTGGCTTGGCGACGGTTATGAGGCGGCGGTGGAAGCCGCCGAGCGCGAGGGCGATCCCGGCGCGCTCGCCTGCCTGCGCGGCAACCGCGCCAAGGTCACCCCGTTCGACCAGGCGGCCTATGCCAAGGCGCTGATGCGCCGGGCGACGCTGACGCGCGAATGGATGCTGTTCTTCGAAAAATACGCGGTGGTGCTGAC
>NZ_JBBIAM010000130.1:0-24829 GCF_054185185.1 Bradyrhizobium sp. UFLA05-153 | reverse complement strand
ATCGGGCTCCTCTTTGGCCCGTAGGCGTCGTTGGGAGCATTTCCCACTCTTCGTCTGATTGTGGCGCCGTTGCGGGATGCTCAAGAAACGTCCTCGCCCTAGGACTGGACATCGAAGATGAAGCGCCGCTCGGAGCTGACCTTGTGCCAATCATATGCACCTCCGCGGAACGACGACGTCGGGAATGGTCCAGCGGTCGCTTTGGCCCGAAACTAATCTTCGTAATCAAGGAGGCTGTATACAAAGCATATTCGCCAGAAACCGGTGAATTCCTGGATTTTCAAGATGTCAGTGTCAGAACGGGCGACCAGAGTGGGTTTTTCGAGGCGGAGATCATCAATCCGGAAAAACCTATGAATTTCGGCAGTCGAACTATCAATGGAATTTATCTCCCGTTTCTTGGAGGCATTCTTGCATTGGCTGTGCGATTTCGAGGCTCGTAAGTCGCGCTGCGAAACTTGTCAACGTTGCCCGGAGCCTTGGCATGGAAATGATCTTCGATCTCGCAGGCGCTATACAGTTGGTACTGCAGCCAGCCGCTGCTGACGATGATGATCGTCCCTTCGTTCACGTCAGACATCGAAGAGGAGGGGAGTATGGACCGGGTGTTTCTCGCGCCTGAACGTAACCAATCGCTCGATATCGTTAAGCAGCTCAATCTGCTCAGCGAATTGGATAAGGGCAAAGCGGGCGCCATCAGGGATTCTGTCGTGGTTTTCGTTCCCGAAGAATCGCCAGCAGCTTGGCGGTGCTCGCCAAGCCAGCGCCCGCCACAATTCCCAATTCGTCCATGTGGACACGCAGGGCAGACAGTCGGGCTACGCTGCCTCATCAGCATTTTCCGCCTTCACAAATCGTGCCGGTGGCTTGTAGTTCGACAGAGATAACCAGTACGAACCGCATTGTGAGCCGGGTGCCGGCCTCACAAATCGGTTCTGCATTCGCGGCATCCGACTTGTTCGGCTGCGACCATAGGCAGAGCCGCGCGGACCACTGCCTGGCAGACACTATAGCTGGCTTCAGTTGTGGAGCCGGGGCGTTACGGGCGAACGGCGCCGACTCTTCAACACCTCTTCCTTCTCGGTGGAAAGGTCTCCCCGATTTTGGCGGCGGCCGACTGATCGGCGCGTCTTGGGGGTGGCAATTCGCTACATCACCGTCGGGTTGACGCCCGAAGCGGCCGATACGGTGCTCGGCCTCGTCCGAGGACAGCGCACCGGCAAATCAAGGAAATGTTAACCATTTAACCGAATGATCTGTAAGGAGATATTGAATTGTTCTTGATTTGTTCTTCGCGGGTTGCTACCATCCTCCAGACGCTTTTGGTGGACTTCGACTCTGTTTGATTCGACGCCGCCGCAGGGGGTAGCTAGGGTTGGACGATGAACCTTCTCGCACGAATGAATGACGGGCCGGCCGTACGGTCAATCTCGCCGCGTAGGGAGTTGGGTGCCTACGAAGCGCTGTGGCTTGAGAAGGGGGCTACCTTCAAAACGATCGCCGAGAAATTCGCATCGGACCCGACTGCTGTCCCTTCCGACTTCGTTTCAGGTGCTGTGGCGGACGTTCGCGCATCGGAAGTTCTGGCTGCGCTCAAGAAGGCAGGCGTATCTAGGTTCGGAACTCGGCTGAATCTCACTGGCAACTATCCTCCGAAGCTCCGGGATGCAAGACATCCGGTGGAAATGCTCTATTTCCAAGGTGCTTGGGAGTTCGTCGAGACGCGATGCGTTGCCGTCGTGGGGAGCCGCAATCCTAGCGAAGATGGAAAATCGCGTGCGGCGAGGCTCTCACGCGCGTTGGTCGAGCGCGGCTTTACGGTTGTGTCGGGCCTGGCAACCGGCATCGACACTGCAGCTCATACAGCGGCGATCGAGGCGAAGGGCCACACCATCGCTGTGATCGGCACGCCGATCGGGACCTATTACCCGAAGGAGAATCAGCCGCTCCAGCGCAGGATCGCGGAGGAACATCTGCTCATTTCTCAGGTGCCAGTGCTCCGGTACGCTAGTCAGCACGTTCCGCAGAACAAGCTGTTTTTCCCTGAGCGCAACGTCACGATGAGCGCTCTCACCAAGGGGACGATCATCGTCGAGGCCAGCGACACAAGCGGGACGCTCACGCAGGCTCGCGCGGCCTTGCAGCAAGGCCGCAAGCTGTTCATTCTCGATTCCTGCTTCAAGCGAGATGACATCACTTGGCCGGCGAACTTCGAGAAGAGGGGCGCGATCCGTGTCCGCGATCTCGCCGATATCTGGGGCGCGTTAGGTGATTGCACGCCTTCTCCAGCAAATTGACGAGACCAACCGCAGAGACCACTGGTACCTCGACGAGGGTGACGATTGTCACTACCTCTACGAATATACGGCCCGTTTGGGTTGGCGCGGCGGCGAGACCAATCAGCTCATTCACAATCTTCAGAAGAAGCGAGGCGACGGTGGGTACAATATAAGGCCGCGGCAATCGCTAGATGCGCGAACGATCTGTCAGCGGTTTTAAACGCCGAATGGTTGGCCCAAGCCACGATTGTTCCGGTTCCGCCATCGAAGATGAAAACCGATCCCGCCTACGATGATCGTATGGTGCAGGTCTGCAGAGGAGTCCGCGCCCCGGCGCCTCCCGACGTCAGGGAGTTAGTCGAGCAGATCCTCGACGAACACTTTCAAGGGCGGCAACCGGATGTCGCCAACCGAGCTCAAGCAGAACT
Organism: Bradyrhizobium sp. UFLA05-153; assembly: GCF_054185185.1. Lineage (NCBI taxonomy): Bacteria > Pseudomonadati > Pseudomonadota > Alphaproteobacteria > Hyphomicrobiales > Nitrobacteraceae > Bradyrhizobium > Bradyrhizobium sp. UFLA05-153. The sequence continues at coordinate 22,122 of NZ_JBBIAM010000130.1, read as the reverse complement.
ACAGGATCGCGGAAAACCAACTGCAGAACCTGCGCGGTATCGTGGGCATCGTCGACGACGTCCTCACGACAGGCTCCCATTTCAAAGCCGTCAAGGAGATGATTCTTGAGCGCGCTCCGCAGACGCGCGTAATTGGACTCTTCGTTGCCAGACGAGCGCTCGCAGATCCATTTAACGAAGTGCCGATCGAAGACCTACTGGGGTGAACGATTGTCACCCACAGGCCGCTGCGGTAGAGCCGGCTCCGCCGGCGTACGGGCGTGCCTGGACATGTTTCATGCCACGGCCCGATCTTCCTTGGAAACGCCGCGTGCGACAATCTTTAGGGCGTCATCTGGTAGCGGCCGCTGCAGGCCTTCGCTTCGTCCCATGGTGCGCGTCAAGCCATAGACTTAGGTACGGTCCCGGGGCTGACTTCGACTTGGTGCCCCGGTCTCCATTGAAGATCGTCCAGATGCCGTACAGCGGATTCCTTCATGCACTGGATACTGATCACCGCTCAACAGCGGCCTGGTCCAGATCGCGCTCGCATGCTGTCGCCGAGATCTTGGACTGCACGCCAAGCTTTCCTCGCGAGCAAGTGCACATATACGCCGGTATACTCGACTATACGCAGGTATAAGTGCGCCACCGATAGGACGGTGCGCAAGGGAATTCTTAATTGAGATTCGATACGACCATTCATGTTGGATTCAAGCGGCGGTTGGAATTATGTGGCACAATCGGATATCAAGTCTCGCCCTGGCATTATCCGTCCCAGCAGCAACAGTTGCGGCTAATGCAGATGCGCTATCACTTCACTTCTGGGCCGGACTCCTTCTCGGCGGTTTGATGTTGGTCCTTTCCTTCGTGACGTCTACGAGACGGGAGGTGGCAGCAGTGACCTTGGACGAAGCGATGGCGATCAAAGCTTTCGAGTCGATCAAAGATGGTATTACAATTTATGATGCCGACCGGTGTGTACTCGGCAACGACGCCGCAGCTCACATGCTCGGGCTATCCAATGGAGAAGAACTGAGAGGATTGGATATCGCTTCGCTCTCCCTGGATCCTCAGCCGAACGGCAAGACTGTTGCGCAGATGTTCGAAGAGACCAATGAGGTTGTGATGAGGTCAGGCCACGTCGCGATCGAGTGGTGGCTTCGGCGCAAAGATCAGACCTCCATTCCAGTCAGGATAAGTCTTGTCGTTTCGAAATTCAGAGGCCGTCCTATAGTCGTGTGTGTCTGGCAGGACATAACCGACCTGGTTCGTATGCGCGAAGAAAGGCTGAGTCTTGCAAGGAGATTCGATAGCGATGTGTCGCGGGTCGTCGAAGTTGTAGCGAGCTCAATGCATGATATGCAAGCGGTTGCATCGGAAATTACAGCTTCAACGGACGATGTCTGTCATCGCGCTAAAGCCATGACAGGAATGGTGAAAAAGACCGAAGAAAACTCCGCTGCCGTGTCTTCGGCGGCTCAAGAATTCTCAGCCTCGATCAATGAAATCAGCCGACAAGTTTCGACAGCAGCGAACATTTCGCACACTGCGCGCGACAAGACCGTACACGCTGAAACAACATTAAGTGAGCTCGTTGCGTCGGTGACGAAGGTCAGTAGCGTCGTCCAAATGATCGAGAGCATAGCATCGCAAACCAATTTGCTGGCGCTCAACGCCACCATCGAGGCAGCACGAGCTGGCGAAGCGGGTCGAGGCTTTGCAGTAGTCGCGGGGGAAGTGAAGAACCTCGCTGCGCAGGCAGCAAAGGCGACTAGCGAGGTTGATACTCAAATTCTCGCCATCCAACAAAGGACGGAACTGGCGACTGCGGCGATGGCTGACATCGCTGACATAGTCGACAAGGTGCAGGAGATCTCGAGCAGCATATCGGCGGCGATAGAGGAGCAATCGATTGTGACGAACGACATCTCAAGAAGTATCACCAATATCAGCGCTGATATGCGCGAAACGTCTCGAGATATTGACCAACTGAACGATGCATCGCGCGCCTCTGGCTCATCGGCGGGTCGGGCGGTTGGGAAGATGTCGCATTTGAGCAGCAATATCGCTTCATTGCAGGGGCAGGTCAGCGACTTCTTGATCAAGATAAGAGCGTAGTTCGGCGCGCTCAGTTCAGTACGGGTCAAAGAGCCAATTGGCGATGAACGTTTGCCGAGCTTGACGTAGCTCGGCAAGGCGCATGTTGATCAGTCAGATCGATAAGGTTCAGCTGCAAAGACTAAAGCGCGATGAGATGAATCGTCATCGCGCTTTAGGTTCTTGTTTGAGTATGATCTTTTCGGAAAACCGCTTCTCACTTTTTCGGATCATGCTCTAGTTCGACGTAAGCGGACACCCAAATGAGCGGTACACGCTTTGATTGTCTAGCTCACGAGTTTGTAAGATTATTTTTGGAAAGAATATCATCGCCTGATGTCAGAAAGGCTCGGTAAGCCTGCTGGATCCCGTCTTTCAGGGAGATTTTCGCGCTCCAGCCCAGCGTTGCGAGCCGGCTGACGTCGAGCAACTTGCGCGGCGTACCGTCGGGGCGCGAGGCATCAAACGTGATCTCGCCCTGATAGTCGGTGACGTCCGCGACGAGCCGGGCGAATTCCACGATCGTGATGTCTTCGCCGGTGCCGATATTAATCAACTCCGCACCCGAATAGCTCTTCATGAGGTGGACGCAGGCATCCGCCATGTCGTCGACATAGAGAAATTCGCGGCGCGGCGTACCGGTGCCCCACACTGTGACGCTTTTTGCACCCACGAGCTTGGCTTCGTGAAAGCGGCGGATCAGGGCTGCGACTACGTGGCTATATTCGGGGTGGTAGTTGTCGCCAGGGCCGTACAGGTTGCTCGGCATCACACTGATGAAGTCGCTTCCGTACTGACTGCGATAGGCTTCCACCATCTTGATGCCGGCGATCTTGGCGATCGCATAGGGCTCATTGGTTGGCTCCAGCGAACCGGACAGCACCATGTCCTCGCGCAATGGCTGGGGAGCAAGTTTTGGATAGATGCAGGAGGAGCCCAGGAACATCAGCTTCTCGACCTCATTGAGATGAGCCGCGTGGATCACATTCGCGGCGATCGCAATGTTGTCGTAAATGAACTCGGCGCGCAGTGTATCATTTGCGACGATGCCGCCGACCTTGGCGGCAGCCAAGAACACGACTTGCGGCCGCGTCTTGGCGAACCAGCCGAACACCTGGGCCTGGTTGCGAAGATCGACCTCGCTTCGTTCCGAAGTGACGAGCCGCACGTCTTCTTGCGCAAGCCGGCGCATCAGCGCGGCCCCGACCATGCCACGATGGCCGGCGACATAGACCGTCTTGCCCTTCAGTTCAAACGGAGTGGCGGCCACCGGCGGCCTCCCGCTTCGCTTCGTCGAGGTCGCTCGCCATCATCTCCTGCACGAGCTGCGCAAAGCTGCGCTTCGGCTTCCAGCCGAGTTGCTGGCGCGCCTTGCTGGCATCGCCAATGAGAAGATCAACCTCCGTCGGGCGGAAATAGCTCGGATCGATCCGGACCACCGCCTTACTGCTCTTGGTATCGATGCCAGTTTCCTCGACGCCTTTGCCGCGCCATTCGATGCGGCGGCCAACCTCGGCGAATGCGAGCTCGACCATCTCGCGCACCGACCGCGTCTCGCCGGTCGCGAGGACGAAATCATCGGGCTTGTCCGCCTGCAGGATCATGTGCATGCCTTCGACGTAGTCGCGGGCATGCCCCCAGTCGCGCTTGGCTTCGAGATTGCCGAGATAGAGCGTCTCCTCGAGACCCACCTCAATGCGGGCGACGGCGCGGGTGATCTTACGGGTGACAAAAGTCTCGCCGCGAATTGGGCTCTCGTGATTGAACAGGATGCCGTTACTTGCGAACATGCCATAAGCTTCGCGGTAGTTCACCGTAATCCAATAGCCGTAGAGCTTGGCCACACCATAGGGCGAGCGCGGATAAAACGGCGTGGTCTCTTTCTGGGGGATTTCCTGAACCAGGCCGTAAAGCTCGGACGTCGAAGCCTGGTAGAAGCGCGTCTCTTTCTCCAAGCCAAGAATCCGGATCGCCTCGAGTAGGCGCAGCACACCGATCGCGTCGGCGTTTGCGGTATATTCCGGGCTTTCAAAGCTGACGCCGACATGGCTCTGGGCGGCAAGATTGTAGATCTCGGTCGGTCTGATCTGCTGGACCAGGCGGATCAGATTGGTCGAGTCGGTCATGTCGCCGTAGTGCATGAGAAACGGCGCGGTCCCGACATGCCGGTCCTGATAGAGATGATCGACGCGCGCGGTGTTGAAGGAAGAGGACCGCCGCTTGATACCATGCACGATATAGCCGAGCGATAGGAGATATTCGGAGAGATAGGCGCCATCCTGCCCGGTCACGCCGGTGATCAAGGCGACACGCCGTTGAGAGTTTTGGTTAGTCAAATTTCACCCTGATGCAAACGAACCGATCGGTTTCCTCACCTCCGGCTGCAGGTACTTGCCGGGAGCTGAACCGTTCCGCGGTGATAAAGAAATGGGCGCTGAAGGACAATAGACGTTTATAGCGATGATTTTGCGGAGATTTTTCGCCTGGACCTGCGGTTCGCTATGCTGGGAAGGTGTTCGGAACAGCTGCGCCAAGGCCGTCCCGGCATGGCGCTAGAGGCATTGAACGCAGTTTCGAACCCGGATCGGCAATTGCTGCCTCGTCACCATGCTATTCGAGTGCCGAAAATCGCTGAGCAATCAAAGATAGGTAAAGCTGTGAGGTGTGACACGACGCGAGCGAGTGAAATCCGTCGAAAAACGCAACCAAGTGCGGAATTTATGCGCCGATAGCGAGCTCCTCGCATTAATCAAAGTCCAAAGTTAGCTACCATACGGTACGGACTCTAACCTTTGCGCGGGCCGGTTGCTTGGGAGCCGCTAAAGAGATTGACGCGGGTAGAGCCCATCTTGAAATTCGGCGAAGCGGCATGGCAGCAGAATACGGTCAGCTATCTCCAGCCGGGTCGTCGTGCTTAAGACGCCAAGCAAAAAGGCCTCCGCAGGACTGTGTTCGAGTTTGAGGTCGCGCAGGACCGGTGTTGACGCCATTGAGAAAAGGCGGGCAGGATATAGAGGAGTGCGAGGGATGCAATTGAGCACTGCATGGGCCGAAGCAGAACTCCGAGAGCCAAAACGAGAGCATGCCGCAGCGGGAAGTGCAATGAAGCCGAACGCGTTCCAATCGACGAATTGAGAAAACGCCCCGGGGCACTTTGAGACAGGTCGGAAGAAGAAGCAGTATTGGAAGATACGTGATCTATCTCACTTGAATTCAGGAACGCGCGATCCGTATTATCTTCCTCACGTGACGACGGGGGAGATCTCCAAATGCTGGATACGGCTACCGCCGAAATTCTGCGCGCTGTGCTCGAGGAGGTCTGCGCGAGCATTTCCCGATACGAGACGGGCGTCCGCGCACATGTTGCCGCTAAGCTTCTGGAAGCCGCCACCAGAGGTGAAAGGATACCCGACCGCCTCAAACAGATTGGTGTCGAAGCGCTTCGCGAAGCACCGACCATGTGGCGGTAGACGCGGACAATATGATCCTCCACTCAGGTGAATTTCCAGGTTACCGTTCTAAAGATCCTTGTGAGCTATCCGGACGGGTTCGCGTCGATGGCGGACCTTAAACGCGACATGGCGATTTTAGCGACGAGCGGTCGAGATTGGGCCGAGCGTACCAAGAGAATGGCCGCTCGTGTCCAGAACCTCGATATCTTTTCGCAGAAACTCATTGAGCGGATGAACGGTGGCTGGCGTATCACCGAAAAGGGCCGGGCCGTCCTCGATGTGATGGAAGCGCGCCCGGCCGCTGCGAAGGTGCAGCCGGGGACGAACGTATCTGCTTCCGGGCAAACGGAAACCGATGACGATCGATAGGGTCGTGTCGATGATGGGAGCGCAGGCAACAACCGCGATGTCTACCATGATCCTTTCTGTTGACGAGAGATGGCTCGTTGCGCGATTGATTTTCTTCTGCGCATAAGCCATCCAAATTGCTGCGGATGAGCAAATCGATCGACGCCATTCGAATGGCCCGTTCCGTTTGGCATCGGGGCATAAATCGCCGGACGTAACGATTGCCCTGACGCACTCCCGACGATCCGAGCGGGAGTCTCCACTCAGGGGCACCGGGAACGAGAAACCCGCTACAGCTTGCAGCAGCTTGCTGCTCTCGTGGTATGACCCCGCTCTAATTTGAGTCAGCGGTCATGCCGGCCCCGCTTATGTTGTGGGCGATAAAACACAATAGAGCGATTGAGGCGGCCCACAGCGCGAGGTGCTCCCACCAACACAACTCGCGCTCGGACGTGTCACGCGCGATGGCCGCAGCCAAGCCGCCTAGCGTTATTCCTGCCATCACGATAAAAAACAAGTCAACGCCTTCCATAAGCACTCCGTTCGATGTGGCGTGCAAAATCTGCCGTCGTATTTCCCGTCGGTTTGTTTTGCGCTTTTTGCGTTTGCGTCTGACCAGGCTCGCTGCGTTCGAAGGTCATCGCGGTTCGTCTTGACGCGGAGGGGCAACCGCCGCTGGCTGCGCGTTATGATCGATGACACATCTGGCGTTGGCTAGGCTGGTGCTCCCACGTTAGGAACATGAAAGTTGCAATCTTTGCAGTCGCTACACCTGGGCGCACAAGAACAGCTATGCAAACCAGTGCGCCGATCGAAAAAGCCGAGACCGTTCAATCTGTCCAGTATCATTGTCTCCCGGCACCTGTTGAAAGTTTGCAGACAGCCTGAGTTCGGAGACCCCATTCACCGGCGACTGCTTTGAACAATCCCTACAACCTGACGCTACGTACGTTTCAACCCCCACAGTACGATTCGCGCGAAACTGTCCGTAAAGGCTCTGTTCGAGCGTGCGCGGACCCTAGCATCGTACGTGATAGGTACGGTCCCAGTGCGCCGCTATCCACGATTGTGACTTGTGCCTCCCGACATGTGAGGCACGAGCGCTGTTGAGCGACATCAATGCGCTTTTCGAAGGTTTCCAACTACGGTGTATTTGTAGCCGAACAACCGACCGCTCGGGTTGCTGAGGTTATGGGCTCGGATTGCCGGACAGTCCGGGCCCGCCTCCTGCAAAGCATGTTCGAAGCGCAATCTCTACGGAGCATGAATTGCTCCTCGGTGATCGACGAAACACTGGCAAAGTCCAAAAGCCTCAAACGCCTCTGATGGAAGACGACACTCGGAGAGTTTGACGCATAGAGTTTGCACGATTGTACACTATTGCCAAACCGACCGTAGGACCACGAGCACCGATTGTTACATTGATGACAATTCGAATGACGTTGATGTTTAGGAGCGGTCTATTCGAAGATGCTTATACGAATTGCCTTCTGAGAACGGCGCTGTCGGTTGCGGCACGTTGCTTGCTTCTGTTCAACGTAACATCGCCACTCAGCCTGGTGATGTAGGGGCGGGCCAAATGCGCCCCTGCTCGTGTGTCGGGCCCGCCCTGTTCTATTCTCTGAGCCAGGAACTCGCATCGACCTGGCGGCAAATCGCAATGAAACGGCCTAGGGTTCAAAGGCCGCCCAAGGGATGGATACGCGTATGGAACGTCGGTACGAATCGCGGCCGCAGTATCGCTTGTGGCGTAAACCAGCGAGAGACTCTGTCGTCGTACCTGCGACGGATCGTCGAAATTGTTAAGACGACAAGCATCGCCTTCAGTTGAGTCCGCGGCAACCCATTGCCTCGACGTCGAACTGTGGAGGCCGTCTCTGGTATGAGACTTGCTGTCTTAGCCCAATTCCTTGCATCTTTTGGAGAAATGCGCGATGCACAACGTCGTTTGCATAAAGCAGGTTCCGGACTCGGCGCAGATTCGGGTCCATCCTGTAACGAACACCATCATGCGCCAGGGCGTACCGACAATCGTCAATCCTTACGACTTGTTCGCGCTCGAGGCCGCTCTGGAGCTACGCGATAAGATTGGCGGCGAGATCACCGTTCTGACCATGGGGCCCCCAGCCGCCGAAGACTCGCTGCGAAAGGCACTGACTTTCGGTGCAGATCGCGCGGTATTGCTCACCGATCGTGTGTTCGCGGGGGCCGATACGCTAGCGACCACTTACGCGCTGGCGACGGCTATTCGTAAGATCGGAGAGGAGTACGGCCCGCCCGACCTCATCTTCGCAGGCAAGCAGACGATCGACGGTGACACCGCGCAGGTTGGGCCAGGTATTGCCAAGCGGCTCGGAGTGGTTCAGCTCACCTACGTCGCTGAGATCACGAGCCTGGATCTCGCGGCACGCGCGATCGAGGTGGAGCGACGCGCGGAAGGCGGCGTGCAGGTGCTGCGTACAAAGCTTCCATGTCTCATCACCATGCTAGAGGCGACAAACGAGATCCGTCGGGGCGGCATGAGGGACGCTTTGCGCGCGGCACGCACCGAAATCGCAAAATGGAACGCACAGGACGCTGGTGTGGCAGATATCTCGAAATGTGGTCTTAAGGGCTCGCCGACTATCGTTAAGCGTGTCTTTGCCCCCCCGAAGCGCGCTGAGAAAGCAATGATGGTGGAGGGCGCCGAGCAGCCTGTACCAGCGTTGATCGACGCGATCTTTAAGCACCGGCCAAAGCTTGAAACTGAACTTGCAGCCCTGGCACACGCTTCTGATTCGAGGTCGTAGCGATGAGCCGTTGAAATCTCTCACGACTGTCGCGGCGTGGTGCTATCCATGAAGCCTTGGTACAAAATTCTCTACGCCCAGGTGCTGATCGCCATCTTCCTGGGCGTTATCGTCGGCTGGCTGTGGCCCTCGGTCGCCACCAACGACTGGGTCAGGGCGATGGGAGAGGGCTTCATCAAGCTGATCAAGATGGTGATCGCCCCGATCATCTTCTGCACCGTCGTCTCCGGCATCGCCCATATCCAGGACGCCAAGAAGGTCGGCCGTATCGGCGTCAAGTCGCTGGTCTACTTCGAGATTGTTTCGACCTTCGCCCTTCTGATCGGGCTTATCGTCGGCAATCTCGTCAAGCCGGGCGCGGGCTTCGGCAGTGGGGCGGCCAGCGCTCTGGCGGTCGCGAGCTATGCCAAGCAGGCCGAGGGACAGAAGACCGTGGACTTCATCCTGCACATCATTCCCGACACCGTGGTCGGCGCCTTCGCGCAGGGCGAAATCCTGCAGGTGTTGCTTTTCTCGGTGTTGTTCGGCTTCGCCATCATGGGGCTCGGGGAGCGTGGCCAACTGATCCGCAACTTCATCGACGATGCCGCGCACGCCGTGTTCGGCGTCATCTCGATCGTGATGCACGCAGCGCCGATCGGCGCGTTCGGCGCGATGGCCTATACCATCGGCAAGTTCGGCACCGGCGCGATCCTCAACCTGATCGGGCTGATCGCGACCTTTTACGCCACCGCAGCGCTGTTCGTGTTTATCGTACTCGGTACCATCGCGCGGGTCGCCGGCTTCTCGATCTTCAAGTTTCTCGCCTACATCAAGGACGAGCTGCTGATCGTGCTCGGCACCTCGTCCTCGGAAAGCGCACTGCCGTCCTTGATGGAAAAGCTGGAGCGCCTCGGCTGCTCGAAATCCGTGGTCGGCCTCGTGGTGCCCACGGGCTATTCGTTCAACCTCGACGGCACCAACATCTACATGACGCTGGCGACCCTGTTCATCGCGCAGGCGCTCGGCGTCGATCTCACCTTGGGCCAACAGATTACCATCCTGGTGGTGGCCATGCTGACCTCGAAAGGCGCCTCCGGCATCACCGGCGCCGGATTCATCACGCTCGCCGCGACGCTCGCGGTTGTCGATCCACGGCTCGTGCCGGGCATGGCGATCGTGCTCGGGATCGACAAGTTCATGAGCGAATGCCGCGCGCTGACCAATCTTTGCGGCAACGGCATTGCCTGCGTGATCGTTGCCTGGTGGGAGGGCGAGCTCGACCGCAAGAAGCTCAATGGTCGTGTTTGCCGGTAGATCGATCGGCGAGCATCATGAAATACCGACAGCTTAGGCGCGCCCCTCGCTTGCTCGCTGATGATAGGACGAGCGCGAGAGCGACAAGTTCGTTCCGGCTTGGCAGTTGGATCGGCACGGCGATAATCTGCGGCGTCGGCGGAAGGAGCAACAGCGCACGTTCAGACCGCACCATGAGAGTTACACTATGGTGCCGTCGTCGAACCATAAATAACCGAAGATACCCCCGCCAACGGATCTCGGCTGTCAGAATGAGATGCCGGAGAATGTCAAAGCCATGGAGAATTTCAGCGCCATAGATTATATGTAGATTCGATTGAGCCGCAACCTAGCCGATTTCCACCATTATCTTGATAGTTCGGGGACATCGGCAGCTGGCTTATCGAAAAGGCGCATCTTGAAGCGGCAGCATTGAGGTCTAAGTTAGGCGCTGCTCTAGGTCGCAACGGAGTCGCGCTGCGGCGGCACCGCAATATGCCAAAACTATCTCCGAAGAAGCTCCGTTAACGCGTCGATCGCTTCAGCCGAGCAACGCATATCTTCAATTTCCTGAGATATCGTGAGTGCTCTTGCTCGAATAGCCGCTATACTGGGGAGTTCTGGAGCGTGACATTCAAGTTCGTCCAGCCGTCGGCTCAGTTGGTCTAGCTGAGTCTGAAGTCGCCGGATGTCCGCGTCACGACGTGTTGGAGATTTGATGGCCCAGGTCCGCCGCGCTTGCATGTTTTGTCCCCTTCATTAGCTCCCGCCACCTTCTTAGCACGGTTCATGGCCGCAATTGGGAAACCATTGTAGAGGGCGAAACGGTTTGAAGTCGCACCAATCCTGATCTCGTAGCTGCCAAATATTTCAGCAGCCGTCGTCGCGCTGAGCAGCAAAACTGCCGTCAGCAAAGGTGCGTCGCTGGCCGGTAGACAAAAAGTGTGGCCAGGCTCATGGAATGACTTGAACCTGACGTAGCGTCAGGTTGTAGGATTAGAGACAATCGTGGGCGACCCGTGGGTCAATTTAATCGGAGAGAGCTGGTTGCCCGCTAGGTCAAACACCTGTGTAGAGCGTTTTGATTGAATGCGCGACGAAGACGGATCAGCGAGATTAGGGTTGCTGCTGGTGACAACGCGCGTTCCGAGGCGCCTGCACACGGCTGGCCATGCAGGAGAAAGCAGCCATTGAGTTGGTGCAGGAGCATCCAACTCTCCCGGTGCGGCCGCTTGGCGACGTCGGTTGCCGGCAGAATGATGCCGCAAGTTATGGGATGAGGTCGATTGATGCCGCCACCGGACAAATGGCCACGGGGTCGTCTCCGCCGGTCCGCGCCACCGCCACGACTTTCCCCTACTGCCCAGCCGAGAGAGCAATGGCTTGGTCGGACGATGGCGGCGCCAACATGTTGTCATCAAAACAAGCGGCTATGAGACCGTCGCGAAAATGACGGCTCGCTCGCTGCTTGTAACGAGCTAGCAATGGAGCTCGACGCGAAGGTTACCGGGTTCGGTATGAGTAAGCTAATGCGCTGCTTCATGCGCACCTAAGAAACCTCGAGCCGAGATCGGGTCGTTCAACGAATCAAGCGATCAGGCCACCGAGAGCGGGGCGAGAGTAGCGTCCAAAAGCGTTGTGCCTGGGACGCTTGTCTATCGTCAGCGCGATCGTGCCTCGCCCCAAGTCGGGACCCGTTCGCGCCTTGCCGGGCTGCCCGCGCGGTACAACGGCGCATCCCATCGGCGCACAAGGTAGGCGGATAGAGAGGTAGGGCTGTCTGCTCAGTCAGGCGACTTTATGGAAGGCAGGGTGCCTTGCGACATGTGCCCCGCACATCGTGACAATAGAAGGAGCGTACTGCCATTACGCCGCAGTGCTTGTCTGAAGCGAAGGAAGAAGGTTCGAGCACTGATCTGCGTTGGATTCAACTTATCTGCGAGGCAAAGGGAGGTAGCATGAGAGCACGGATTGGGAGCCAGCTCGAGGCTGGTCGCGTACAGCATGGACAATTCGCCAGTCCACCGGGATCAGGTCCTTGTGGTCTTTTCTTTGTGCAGGGGCCCTGTGGCTGCAAGCTCAGGATCATTGGATTGCTCCGCCCGCGGTGGGAACATGTCTCCGTCTCGACACCGCGGCGTTGCCCGAACTGGCAGGAGATGTGCTTCGTCAAGGACCTTTTTTGGGGTGAGGAAGAGTGCGTGATGCAGCTACATCCGCCCCAGTCCGAATACGTGAACAACAGCCGATACTGTCTGCATCTCTGGAGGCCGACTAGCCAGGAAATTCCGATGCCGCCCTCGGGGTTTGTGGGCATAGTTGGGATTGGGCCGTCCGAAGCGGCCACGCTAGTTGCACAAATACGGGTCAGGTAACCCTGACCCATGGAGCGGTCTTAGAGCTCGCACGATCAAGAATCATCCCAATCGTGACGTATAGCGCGCTGCACGCAAGATCCGCCGGAAGAATGCAATTGATCACCAATTTTTCCGTTTGGTGGTCTTTAAGAATTTCGCGCTGGGATCGATAAATCCGTCGCGCTGGATAGTCATCCTTTTCGTGGTTACTCGCCCGTTTTATGTACGACGGCGAACCCATCCACTGTCCGGATATGATCTATCAATACAATCGATTTTACGAACTACCGAGAACCGCTGATAACAAACGCCGATGAGAACGTAACTCAGGCGTATCGGAATGATTGGCAACGAGAAGGAAATCTCAAGTCTACGTCGGGCATCGAGGTCGGATGCCAATTTCGGCAGGGTGTTTTCACGGACCAGCAGAAAGCGCCAGATGGCCGTGGTAAACGACTGTCGGCAAACCTTCGTATAGTGTTTCCAACCTCTTCGATGTTGTCGTCCTACCTCCGTACAATTGAGCCTCCCTCGATGTCACTTTAGCCTCGCGACGAAGGCGAGAGTTGTCGATTTAAGGTGTCTAATGCTTCTTCAAAAGGATCGTGTGCCGTGCGGTCAGGTGGCGCTTCAAGTCGCGCCGAAGTTGCAGAAGAAGTCCTTCCTTGATCTGGTCCGAATGGCCCACACGCTCGATATCATCGCCGTTGTGTGCGACGATCGGGCAGTCCATGAACCGATATTGGAGATGCTTATCTCGGTAGGCTACGTGCCAGATCTGTTCCAGAGTGCAGAAGAATTCCTGAATTCAAAGCGTTTCATCAGCACGTCTTGTTTGATCGCGGACATGCAATTGCCGGGCGTAAACGTGCTCGACTTATACGAGCGGCTTGTCGCATCCGGAAACGCAATTCCCGCCATTCTGCTTGTCGCAGGTCCCGACGACGACAACCGGGCTCGCGCGCTGCAAGCCGGCGTGTCGCAATTCCTGCACAAGCCATTCAGCAATAGCGAACTGCTCGCGTGCATCAAATCGGCACTCAAAGACCGGACGACGCTTCGGGGCCACCCTTGAATATTGTTGTTCGCAGCTTGCAGAGTCCCTCGTGCGTGACCAGTACGGTGGGCCCCTGACGGCCGAATGGGAAGGTTATGATCCGCCGAACTCGAATGGCTTCAAAGCGACGAGCTGCCTTTCCAAAGATTCGAAAGGCGTTCGAAAAGGTTAAAGCGTCGGAGAAGCGATGGCTGACATCACCGCATGCCGGGATGCGCGCGCAATAAGAAGTCAAGACGTGCCGCGGAAATAGTGCCGGCGCTCAAAGAAACTCTACCGAAGCCAAAAAACGCAATTTCTGCGAAAGGCCTAAAGCATGCTAGACCCTAACCCTTTAGAAGTACACCACCAGATCGTTTCACGTCTGGGAAATCCAAGTCCCGTTATCTTGGACATCGGTTCTTATGACGGAACTGATACGCGACGTTTTCTCCAGCTGTGCCCAGAAGCGCGGTTCTACTGCTTTGAGCCCGATCCTCGAGCGGTCCTTCGCTTCAAGAAGAACACGCAAGACCTCAACAATGTGAAGCTATTCGAGGTTGCGATCAGCGATCGAAATGGCCAGATTGAATTCCATCCAAGCAATGGGGATGGAGAGGCGGAGGGATGGGATCTGTCGGGCTCAATACGCCGGCCAAAAAACCATCTAGCTGAATACGATTGGGTTCGATTCGATCAGCCAATTTCCGTCGAAACTCGGAGGTTGGATGACTGGAGCAGCGAAGCTAACGTAAACAAGATTGATTTGATATGGATGGATGTTCAGGGCGCAGAAGCCGATGTCATCGCTGGTGGCGGTCGGACCTTGAGCAATACGCGCTTCATTTACACGGAATATAGCGACCGCGAGCTGTACGAAGGGCAGCTATCCCTGCAAGCCATTCTCGAGCTCCTACCATCGTTCGAAGTGGTGACTCTCTATCCCCGCGCAGTCGAGGGTGATGTATTGCTTCGAAATAAAAGCTGCTGACTTGGATTCGGCCTTCTGTTTGCCGGAAGGTATGTTCGCTATCGAGCGCAAACAGAAGGCCGACAAGTCGGAATAGGTTTCGTTAGTCAGCTCATGATCCCTGGTACGTGACCTTTACTCTGCTGTCGAGCCGACGGCTATCCGTCCACTGAAGGGCCTTAGGGTCCGAAGAGGTGGCGCCGAAATCGTTGGTTGAGGGGATTTATTGAAAGCATAGAATCTTTGCGCTCTCGCGGGCTCACCGCACGGGGTTGCTCGCGTATACTATCGGTAAGCCCAGAAGGAGCAAAAATTGCGAGCCGAAGCCTTGGCAATGCTGAGACATTGAGCGCCTGTGAGTTGTGCGGAAAAACGGCCGAGGTCGGTCAGAGCCGATAAGCACAGATGCCGCAAGCATTGGCGCATCGAGTTGAGGTAGTCATTACTGACCGACCTGTCAGGCTTTGTGGCGACGTTTTCGTGCAGATTGATCGATGAGGAAATCATCCAGTTTCCGACCCGCACGAAGTTGCGGGCTGAGCCATCGGGGTAATCTGCCACGTCCAGACCAAGTTTGCGCTGGGTTTTTCGGATTTCGATACTTTGGCCGCACTGGCGGGTAGGGGCGACGCTCACGGGCGGGCCGGGCAACCTTGTCGACCTCTCCGATCTTGCGCAGCCGCTCCTCTAGTTTGACCTTTTCTGCCGCAATCCGTTGAGCGAGAGCCGCAGCCACCTTCTCGTGGAGACTCCACAACTCGTCGACGGTCATTGACTTCAGGTCATTCATTTTCATTGCGATCTGCCACTGCGGGAAAATTTCATCGTGCATTAAATAGCGGCGTACGAAGTAATACACAAGGCGCGATTCAAGAGTGGCAAATGAACAACCTCATCAAGAACTCCGCACATGAAGAGCTGAAAGCCGCGCAACGTTGCTGGAGGGGGCGAAGGGAAAAACAATCGATGCCCTAAAGCTTGATGCTTCAACGACGTTAGCGCCTATGTGAATCTACTGGATTGCAAGTACTGGTCCACATTTTGGGCCGAGCAATCTCACTCCACGAGCTATATGGCTACCGCGCGGCGGCTCAGTAGTATGGTCGACCCCATCAATCCAAAACGATATATCCTCGATGGCAAGCTGGGGATTATAGGTCCATCCGGTCTGGACGGCTTTCACTACTGCGAAGGCCCTGCGTGACGAAAATGAGTCCGGAATGATGACATCAGCATCCGGCTCACATGTTGAGAGAAGCTCAATAAGTTCTTTGACCTTCATTTCGTGCCTTCGCATCGCAGTTGCGCGGGGTATCCATCGATGGGTTCTGAAGGATCGGTGAACCTTCCGTCAAGCTGCAAGAAACCGATCACAATCAAGCGACGCTCTCTAATTCTGAGCCTGGGGAGGTCGTTCCATCTCCGCGTGCGGCCTCAAGCGTTCAAGGCATTGCGCCGTTTCAGGCGTCTGTCGTGATAAATCCGACGAGTGGATTTGACGGCCTGCTGAAGCCTTACCTCTTCTCGGTTCCGAAAAG
Source organism: Bradyrhizobium sp. UFLA05-153 (assembly GCF_054185185.1). NCBI lineage: Bacteria > Pseudomonadati > Pseudomonadota > Alphaproteobacteria > Hyphomicrobiales > Nitrobacteraceae > Bradyrhizobium > Bradyrhizobium sp. UFLA05-153. Next base: position 6,278 of record NZ_JBBIAM010000130.1, on the reverse strand, counting down.
TGACGTTGGTGAGTGTCCGGATGTTTCCCGCATGGGCCGGTCCACCAGCAACAAGTCATTGGCCGCACAGTTGGTTCGTTCTGGCCGACGAGGTGGTGCGACTAAGACAACACCTTGAAATGAATCGGTGAGTGAAGCGCCCCGACATCACCAGTTCGTCCCGGGCAAGGCGTGCTTTCAGTGAGGCTGCGATGGCCGTTGACTCCGCAGCAGGATATTGTCCGGCCACAGGGGCTTGAATCGGACCTAGCGTCAAGTTGTATGCTGCCAAAATGGTTTCACACGAAAGGAACAAGAAGGGCCGTGTCATGATGTCCTTGCTGCCCATCCAAAAAAGCGCAACCGCGCTGCAAACTGAGAGTTCTCGATGACTGCAGTTTTGGTTTTACTATCAATCCTGTTCATAGGTTTCGCAGCAGGGTACACCCTGCGCGCATGGCGTTCTCATAAGCGGCGTGAGCGCTACCGTTTACACGCGGCCTCTCTTCGGCCGATTTCCCGGGTTTCAGAACGTCCTATTCAATCGCCCAAGCGCAGAGCATATTGAGGCTTGGTAATCGGAAGCAGAGCTCGAGAAGACCGGGGGCTGAGCCAGATGATGAGGAATGTGCAGCCCAGGCGATTGACACGGAAGATGATGTCCCAGCTGATCGTTGGCTACGGGCCTTTCTTTTGATGATTGCGGGTCCTTGATGCGACACCTCGCTTGCGAGCCTCGCGTCATCCACCCGCAGTGCCCCCGCCGAGTGCACCGGCGGGGGTCTCCTCTGAAGGCCCTGGTGCGAAACGAGAGCGAAGCAGCCGCCTAGGCCATTGAAAAGCCAAGGCCGTTGGGGAGGCGATATTGAGCAAGGAGATGACGTCAGATTGAGAGATCGAGCGCCTTCTCTGGTTTCCTCTTAAGCTCAAAATCGCGACTGTCCTTGATAGGATCTCGAAACCACGCTGCACGATTTATGAGGAACGCAATCTTGTTCGGGCAGCATCCCGTCTGGAGATTGCATCTTCAGCCGCCGGCAATCGCCATCGCCGCGCCGTTGACCAAGTGCGCTGAACCATCCTGGTGTTTGGCGGAACGATTTCTCTCTGTTTGGTCGCGCCTGTTGCTGCTCAATCGCGGTCGCGGCGGAACAATTGACCAAGGTGCGCCAGGCGAGGCGCGCAGTGATCGCAGGTGCGCCAGGCGTTTAAACCCTGAAAGAGTGCACGCGACATCCCAGGCGCTCCGGGCGTAACGAATAGCTCCGTATCGCAAGAGTCGAGCTCTGAGCGTCGAGTGTGAGTGGTTTGGCGAATGTTAGCCAGACAGACCCACGCCGGTTTCGAGGGCGCACCTCTCGTTTGCGAGTGGCTGGTCTTTCCGTTCGCTGAAATCGCTTGAAGCTGCCGCAGCGTCAAGTTGTAGGCTTCAAGAAATCGATCGTGACCACGCGCCACAATAGCGCATGTCATGCGCGTGAATGCCAGTGTGAAGGTGGCGGGTGTGGTGGCAACGAGATCTGAAGCATCTTGCAGTCATAGCGTGTTTCGCTCGACGGCGCCAACGACACTCGCCGCGGCTGCGCTTGCTCGATCCGTAAGCGCCAGCAGCGGCTCCGCCCGATCGGAGAGCGCGTGATGGATCTCAAATCGATCATGGGCAAAGTCGCTAGCGGCGTCCCCTTGGGCCACCAGGAAATGGCCCTGGCATTCGACAGTATGCTGTCCGGCGCGGCCACGCCTTCGCAGATGGGCGGTCTGTTGCTGGCGCTGAGGGTGCGCGGGGAGACAGCGGAAGAAGTTGCCAGCGCGGTTTCCGTGATGCGCAGCAGAATGCGATCGGTCAGTGCACCGCCCGATTCGGTCGACATCGCGGGCACAGGCGGCGACGGTTCCGGCTCGCTCAACGTCTCAACGTGTGCTTCTTTCATTGTGGCGGGTGCCGGCATTCCAGTCGCCAAGCACGGCAACCGCGCGCTCTCCTCGCGCTCAGGCTCCGCCGATGTACTGGCCTCGCTCGGAGTGAAGATCGATTTGGAGCCAGAAGATGTGGCCCGCTGTATCCGGGATGCCGGAATTGGGTTCATGTTTGCGCCGACCCATCATCCGGCGATGAAGAACGTGAGTGCAACTCGGGTCGAACTCGCGACCCGCACAATCTTTAATCTCGTCGGGCCCTTCTGTAATCCTGCCTGCGTCAAGCGGCAGGTGATCGGGGTGTTTTCGCGCCGGTGGGTGCGGCCTCTAGCGGAGGTTTCTAAGAGGCTCGGCGCGGAATCGGTATGGGTGGTTCACGGTTGCGATGGGCTCGACGAGATAACGCTTACCGGCCCCACTTTCGTCGCCGCGCTCCAAAAGGGCGAGATTCGGACCTTCGAGATGACGCCGGAAGAAGCCGGGCTCCCTCTTTGCGGACAGGAGGGTTTGAAGGGCGGGGACCCCGACAGCAACGCGGTTGCGCTGCAAAGCGTGCTTGAGGGCATGCGCGGCCCGTATCGCGATGTTGCTCTCTTGAACGCGGCAGCGGCCTTTATAGTGGCCGGACGGGCCACAACTCTGAAGGAGGGAGTAGCCGTCGCGCAGGCATCACTCGACAGTGGCGCCGCCGCCGGGCGCTTGAAGCTTCTGGTCGCAGTCTCCAATTCCAAATAGACGGCATGATCCATACCGACATTCTGACGAAGATCGAGACATATAAGCGCGAAGAGATCGCAGCTGCCAGGCGGACGCTTCCGCGTGCCGAGCTCGACGAACGAGCGCGCCGCGCGCCTTCGCCGCGCGGCTTTATCAGCACAATTCACAAGAAACATGCGTCGGGTAGCTATGCTCTCATCGCAGAAATCAAGAGAGCGTCGCCGTCGAAGGGGCTCATTCGCGCCGACTTCCACCCGCCGTCGCTTGCCAGATCCTATGAAGCAGGGGGCACCGCCTGCCTCTCAGTCTTGACGGACAAAGTGTCTTTCATGGGCGATCTTGACTTCATGGAGGCGGCGCGGGCGGCCACAAACCTGCCAGTTTTGCGCAAGGACTTCATTTTCGACACTTATCAGGTAATCGAGGCTCGCGCCCGTGGTGCCGACTGCATTCTGCTGATTATGGCGGCGCTGGACGACGGGGCCGCCTGCGACCTCGAGGCTGCGGCCTTAGCGTATGGTATGGACGTGTTGATCGAGATCCATGATCGATCAGAGCTCGATCGCGCCCTGAAGCTTCGCTCGAAGATGATCGGTATCAATAACCGAAACCTGCGCACCTTTGTGACAGACCTTAAAACAAGTGAAACGCTGGCGCCACTCGTTCCGAAGGATCGCCTGATTGTCAGCGAAAGCGGCATCTGTGCGTTCAACGATCTGGCACGGCTCTCGCGAGCTGGTGTCTCGACTTTCCTCGTGGGCGAAAGTCTCATGCGTCAGTCAGACCTGACAGCAGCAACTCGCGCGCTGCTTTCACCAAACCAAGCTGCGGCGACCGGGGCGCGTCAATGACACGCAAAGTTTCCAACCAACGGTTGCGGCACAGTATTATTTGTGCCGAAAACGGTACCCTTCGCATAACTGCTCGGACACCGGCCTGGAGAGCCCTGAGCTGCGGGCAAGGCGATATCCGCATCCCGCGAACGTCCGAACTTGGACGTCGATTCGTCGGTGGGCTGCTGATCGTGGGTTGCCTTCTCAGATGAGCGATATTCGATCAATCGAGGCGATCGAGTTTCGGCAGGCCATGCGAAATCTGGCCAGCGGCGTTGCCATCGTGGCGACAGGATCGGCACTTGAACGGCGCGGGTTAACGGTGAGCTCTATCACCTCGATTTGTATAGAGCCCCCTTGTTTGCTGGTCGGCATTAACATCAGTTCCGGGACTCACGATGCGATACTTGCGACCGGCAGGTTTGGCGTCAGCCTTCTTTCTATTGATCATCAGGACATCGCTCTGCGGTTCGCCGGCCGGGATGGCTCCCAAGGTCTCCAGCGGTTCGATACGGCTCCTTGGGATCAGGGGATTCTCGACGTACCTCTATTGCAGGGCGCAATCTGCGCGCTCGAATGCCTCTTGCACCACTACCAGGTCATTGGCACGCACGGGCTATTTATCGGCCGAACCGTTGCGGTGCGCCCAGGCGATGGCAATCCGCTTATCAACTGTCGCGGCGAACTTCGAACATTGCCACATGATTGAACGCAGTGTTTGCAGTGACGGTTTAGCGTCGGCACTTGTGGTTGAAAGTGATGGAGCCGAGTCATGATCGTAGAATGCTCGCCCGACAGCGGCGTCCGTCTAACGGAGCCGCTCGACTTTTGCGGGTTCAAGCTCGTTTTGAGAGGTACGCTCAGTGTTCCACCAACGCTCGGAGGAATTACCGTCACTGACCAGGACAATGCGTTGGTTCCTATCGATCTTGTGCCAAACCTGCCTGGTTGTCCGAACGACGATCGAGATTGGGACCTGGCCTACAGCCAGATGATCGATCGCGCCCGCGAACGGGGCTGGATCGATCTCAAAGTAAATGCGATCCGTGCACACATCGAAAGAGTGGTCTGAAACCTTCACCGCCCGATGAAGGACCAAGGCTTCAGCGGTCATGGCGCGCGCATCGTCCAGATCCGTGCCAGCGATGATCACGCCGGGAAGATCAGGAAACGAGCCGCTGTAATCGCTGTCCGCGTCCTTATGGATCAAAGCAACGTAGTGTCGCATGAAACCTCCCCTCCTTGGGCGGGCCGATCGCTCTCACTATGCCTTTCATTTTCAACTGTTCAGACGCCTTTCCAGAGCTCTCCCGGGAGAGGTCGGATGAGTCCACTCAGCACCTCGTTCGATGCTTTGGGCAAATCCCGCGAATATCCGTTCGCCAGTAGCGGACTGATATCGGCTGTAAACTGCGGGTCGTGAAGCCTTCAGATGCATGCTCTGCCCGAATAGAGCGCGCGTGATATTATGACCACCATGATCCATGTAGGCCGCAAAGGCTTTCACGATGCGCTCGGGATCAACCCCAGCTCGTTTAAGTGCAATCGCAAGATCGAAGAGGTCACGGCGTTTCTTGCGCTCCTGCGGATGTTTTGTGAGCGGCGCGCTGATGGCTCGAATCTATTGGACCTTGGCCCCCGAGTGACGTTCCTATTCGGGAACAAACGACCATAGACCGCGTTTCAACCAAGCTCGAGCTGTTCTGCAGATCGAGCGGTTATGAACGGCCTCAGCAGTTGCTCCCCCGCGCCAGCTGAGGCCGTTTTTGCTTGGAGCTCGTTGGACACGTCGGGTGGGGGTTCGGTCTTGAGTTTATCCGTCTTGCACTGGGTTTGGACGATTGCCGTACTTGCCAGCCGGGCGATCGGGATATTTCGAAGTTTTCAAAACAGGTCCATCCTGAATGCCGCCTTGTCGGCATTCATTCCAGGTTACGGGTTCGTCTATTTCGTTGTTGGGAAACGAGCGTCGCAGCGCCTCGTCGAGCGAGAAGATCCGGCGCGTGCTGATTTCAAGACTTGATTGGAACCCCCGAACGAGTCGCGGCTGATGCCCGCGCGCAGCCGACCCGTACCACCGCCGGAAGTCCTGCGATTGACCTTGAGTGTCGGAGGCGAGACGCGGGTCGCCCCGAAGATCTGGCGTGCGCTGAATGCGCGGGTAGGTTGAGCTGGCGCCAGACCCGTCAAGCGCCTCCGCGACGAAATGCCCTTCATGCAACCCGGCGCAAGCGAGCGAGGCCTATCACGGGCGTAATGCAAGTTTCCCATCGTTCTAGAGCCAGTCTCGGTTGATTTTCGTCGCGGCCGCAGGATTGCGAAGCAGAGGGATTAAGCTTTGACGCGACTAGAGGCTGTTCGGCGCCTCGTCGACCTGGCTCTCAGCAAGAAATGACCACGAGCGCGTATCGCTCTAAGGGAAGGGTGTGGGAACGCCGGCGCTCGGTGGCGAGTTCGGCGCTCTGATCTTGCCCTCTATCTTGTGGCGGCAGCTATTCAGATTAGTTGCCCTGAGAAAACCGCCTAATCACAACTGGTTAGTGGTCGTACATCTCGTGTTCCAGAGGGCGACATGGACGTGGAATTTGCCGACGAAAACCTCGACCGGCTGGAAACTGATCTCCAGTTCGAGGGGCGGATTCGACAGAGTAATCGTCAAGGGGCTTTCGGAAAGTCATGCAGGTGATACGGGCCGCCCCTGATCAGCCGCGACTTTTACGCCCTGAAGAGCCTGCATTTCGAGAAGTTGGAAGGCTATGGAGCGACAAACAGGATGAGAGCGACGCGTCAATCAAGATGAGACGAGGCGGCCGAGTCAGGCGATAATTGACG
>NZ_JBBIAM010000012.1:0-129869 GCF_054185185.1 Bradyrhizobium sp. UFLA05-153 | reverse complement strand
CCCGCTCCTTGACCCGCGCCCGCTCGCGGTAGCGGGCGAGCGAGCCGGCGGCGGCCGAGCTCGCCCTGCCCCAGAGCCCGATCACCTGGCCGGCGGCCCGTCCCGTGATCCCGCCCGCCCAGACCAGCTCGAACGGCGAGAACAGGCGCCAGCGCTCGTCGCCCCGCAGGATGCTGCGGACGATGAGCTGTCCGGCCATCGCCGAGGTGTTCATGCCCTGGCGGCCAAAACCGCTCGCCACCCACAGGCCTTTGCGGAGCTGCCCGATCTGCGGCATGCCGTGCACGGTATGGCCGGTGGCCCCGCCAAACATTTCGGCGATCTCGACCTCGCCGAGATCAGGGAAGATCGTGCGGATCCGGCGCTTGATCGCGCCGCCGAAACGTTGCGGGTTTGCGGCCCAGGTGGTTTCCGGGCTTTCCCACATCAAGCGATCGCCATCGACGATTCTGAAATGGTCGATGCCGTCGGTATCCATCACCGATCCCTTGAAGGCGAGGATCTCGGAGAGGCGTTCGCCGAGCGGTGCGGTGATCCCGGCATAGCGCCAGACCGGCAGCAGCGTGTCCGACAGGCGCTTCAGCGGCGCGCCGAGATGGATGTTGCCGGCGAGCACGATATGCGTTGCGCGCAGGCGCGCCGACGGAGTCACGATGCGCTTGCGGATGCCGGAATGATCGATGCTGACGACCGGGGTGTCTTCGAAGATGCGCGCGCCGGCCCGCCGCGCCAAGGCCGCGAGCCCGTGGACATATTTCCGGCCGTCGACCTGCAACGCCCTCGGATAGTAGACACCGTGGAAGTAGCGGTCGGTCTTGAGCACCGCGCGCACGCGGTCGGCCTGCCAGCCTTCGGCCTCGGTATCGAAATCCTCGTTCAGCATCTGGAGCCGGCTGATCAGCCGGTCGCCGGCATCGACATTGGAGACCTCGAGCACGCCGTCGCTCACGCCGATCCCAGGCATCGTCGCCTCCGTGGCGTTGGCGCGCACGAATTCGGCGCCCTCCTTCGACAGCGCCCAGAGCTCGCGCGCGTCCTCGAAACCGATGCGCTCGATCAGGTCGGCGAGCGGCAGCGCAAAACCCGGCATCACGGTGCCGAGTTGGTTGCCGGAGGCGTTCCAGCCGACATGCCGGCCCTCCAGCACCGCGACGCTGGCCCCGAGCCGAGCCGCCTCGAGCGCGATCGTGAGCCCGGCGAGCCCCGCGCCGATCACGCAGATGTCGGCGTCGAGATCGAACGACAGCCGCTCGCGCTCGCGAAAGCCGGCTTCTTCCTGGGACACGCTTGTGTAAGTCTCGCTCATGTCGTTTTCTTAAGGCACCGGTCAGGCGCTTGTCACCTTGTCCTGAACCTGAACCTGTGCCTGTACATTAATTACGACCGGGATGATTCGAGAATGCCATGCGCCGTTTGATGCTGCTGCGTCACGCCAAGACCGAGACTGACGCACCGAGCGGCCGTGACCAGGACCGCCGTCTCGATGACCGGGGCCATCGGGACGCAGCCCAGATGGGCGACTGGATCGCCCATCATCCGCCGTTCCCCGATACCGTGCTGGTCTCACCGGCCGTCCGGGCCAGACAGACGTGGGACATCGCCTGGGACGCGATGAAGGACCGCGTCGAAGCCCCGGAGGTCGAATTGCTGCCGGAACTCTACGGCGCCGGCCCCGCGCAGCTTCTGGAAACCATTCGCACTGCAACCATCCCCGCGAACCCGAAGCGATTGATGCTGGTCGGCCACAATCCCGGCATGCACGAGCTGGCGCTGATGCTCGCAGGCAGCGGCGACCACGCCGGCCGCAAGGCTCTCCACGACAACCTGCCCACGGCAGGGCTTGCGGTCTTCGACTTTGACGTGAAGGATTGGGGTGACGTGGCGTACCGCCACGGCAAGCTGGTGCTGTTCGTCAGCCCCAAGCTGCTGAAGCAGGCTTAGGGGCAACAGGGCGCCGTCTTGGGACGGTATCTTGGGCCGTTGAATGACAGGGAGGCGCAGATGTTCAAGTCCATTCTCGTGCCCATCGACCTCGCCGACACCGACCTCGCAAAACCTGCGATCGCGACGGCGGCGACGCTGTCGCAGACCTGGAACGGCACGGTGCGCCTGCTCAACGTGCTGCCGATGACGCCGGTGATGCTGGCCGAATATGTGCCGGCCGATTTCGACGAGCAGCAGCGCCAGACCTCGGAGGAAGCGCTCGCCATCGTCGCGCGAGAGTCCGGCATCGACGCCCCGCGTATCTCCAGCGTGGTGCGGCAGGGCGGCATCTATCACGAAATCCTGGAGGAAGCGGCGCATATGAAGGCCGACCTCATCGTCATGACCTCGCATCGCCCGGCAATGCGGACCTATTTCCTCGGCTCGAATGCCGGCCACGTCGTGCGCTACGCCAAATGCTCGGTGCTGGTGGTCAGGCACTAGCTTCTGCTCAGATAAACACCTCGGAGCAATTGCATGCGGGACTGGTGGCGCAAATGGAGTTACGAGGTCCCGCTCGCGATCGGCGATGCGCTATGGGAGGTGCTGGTCGTGCAATTGGCCGCGGCTCTGGACAGGCTGACACTGCGGCAGGTGATCGCCTTCATCCCCGTCGTCATTCTGGTCCTGGCCTACTACCACAGGATCCCGATCCCGCCCGAGCTGATGCTGGTTGGCGATCTCCTTGCCTATATCGACGTGTTCTCGGTATTGTTCCTGCTTGGCGTGTTGAGCCGCGTCACGACAATCCTGTTCGTCGTCAAGCAGGCGTCGACACGGATCGCGGCACTCGCCGACAACGTCGCCATGCACGTGCGACGTCTCGGCCTTCGACACCGGCGCGAACACGGCGCCTCAACGAGGCCGCGCCGCAAGCCCGACCGTTCCGATGACGATCGAGCTTTTGGCGAAGCATGGGGACAGGCTGCAATCGCTTGATCCCCCCAGGTGGTTATAGATACCGCGTCAGCCCGGCTTTCACCTGCCCGTAAACGGCATCCTCGATCTGCGAGCGCGTGATCCCGATATCGCGCAACGCGCGGTCGTCGAGCTCGTTCAGCGTCTTGATGGCGGTGCGGCGCTCCAGGAAGTCGAGCAGCGCCGAGGCGCCGTTGACGAGGGAGCGGAGGAATCCGCCTGACGAGGGTGGGCTGAGAGGCTGCCCGGCAGTTTGCGAGATGGTGGTCATGTTTCTTCTCCGGCAATCGTCCCGCGCGGCGAAAGCGATGCCGCCGGCACAGACGCTGATCGGCGCCTGCTCCTTCATTGCCCTCGGATTGCTCGCGCAGCCGGGCCTCAATCGCGGAACTTGATGGAACTTAAATGCTCCAGTACAATGCTCGGTGCAAGGAAAACATTGCTCTCGGTGCAATAATGTCCAAGTTCGAGTACGTGAAGCTGGCCGATGCCATTGCCGCCGATATCACTAACGGCGCGTTAAAGCCGGGCGACCGCCTGCCGCCGCAGCGCAATTTCGCCTATGAACGTGGCATTGCGGTCTCGACCGCGAGCCGGGTTTATACGGAGCTGCTGCGTCGCGGCCTCGTGGTCGGCGAAGTCGGCCGCGGCACGTTCATTTCGGGCGAGGCGCGGCGCGGCGTCTCAGCTCCCGCCGAGCCGCGTGGCGCGCGCATCGACTTCGAGTTCAACTATCCGCTCCTGCCGCAGCAATCGGCGATGATCGCAAAGAGCCTCGCCGGTCTCGAGCGCCCCGAGGGCCTCGAGGTCGCGCTGCGGCCTGCGACCAGCACCGGCACGCAGGCAGCTCGGAGCATTTCCGCATCATTCCTCGCGCGCAAGGGCTGGGCGCCGGCCGCCGACCACCTCGTCTTCACCTCGAACGGACGGCAATGCATCGCCGCCGCGCTTGCCGCGCTCGTGCCTGCGGGCGGACGCTGCGGCGTCGAGGCGCTGACCTATCCCTTCATCAAGGGCATCGCCGCGCGCTTCGGCATCACGCTGGTGCCGCTCGCGACGGACGAGCACGGCGTCCGCCCCGACGCGATCCAGAAGGCGCATCGCGAGGCGCATCTCGCCGCGCTCTATCTCCAGCCGACGATGCAGAACCCGCTCGGCATCACGATGCCGCTCGGGCGCCGCAACGACGTGCTGCGCGTCGCCGAGAAGCTTGACCTTCCGATCATCGAGGACACCGTCTACGGCTTCCTCGCCGACGAGGCGCCGCTCGCCGCGCTGGCGCCGGACCGCTGCCTCGTGCTCGACAGCCTGTCGAAGAAGGTCGCGCCGGGGCTCGCGCTCGGCTTCATCGTCGCCCCGCCCCATTTGCGTGAAAGCGTGCTGGCTTCGGTGCGCTCAGGCGGCTGGACTGCGTCCGGCTATGCCTTCGCGGCCGGGCAGCGGCTGATGGCCGACGGCACCGCGGCCGAATTGTCGCGACTCAAGCGCATCGATGCGGGCAAGCGCCAGCATCTGGCGGCGCAGCGGCTTGCCGGCTTCGATATCCAGGCCGACCCGAAAGCCTATCATCTTTGGCTGTCGCTGCCGCCGCATTGGCGCTCGCAGACGCTGGTGGCCGCGGCCGGCCGCCGCGACATCGCGCTGACGCCGTCCACAACGTTCGCCATCGCCAACGGCCACGCCCCCAACGCCGTCCGCCTTGCGCTCGGCGCACCGACCTTCGAACAGCTCGATGCGGGTCTGCGTACGCTATCGGCGATGCTGCGGTCGAAGGAAGAGGATTTCGATTCGACGGAGTAGCGCGCCCGCCTCTCACGCCGTCGGCCACTCCGCGATGAATCCCTTCGCCTTGTACGGCTCGATCTTTTCCCATTCGTGCAGGACGCGGCGGCGCAACTCGGCATCGGTGTGCCAGAGCCCGCGCGGCGTCGCAAAACTGTCGACCGTCAGAAGCATCTTGGTCACCTCCGGCCAGTGCCGGTGCAGCGTCATCGGGTAGCGACGCGCCGTCCAGGTATTGCCGAGGCAAATCACGCTGCGAATATTTTGCAGCCCGAGCGCCGCATCGATGACCGGCAGCGAGAAGACGACGTTCTCCCCGGTATTCATCGCCCGGTGCTCTTCGAGGATGCGGCCTGCCGGAATGCCGGCTTCGACCATCGCCGCCTTGATGAGCTTGCACTCGGATTGCTCCGAGCCCGGTGTCACTCCGCCGCTGACAATCGACCAGCGGAAATAGCCGTCCCGCCAAAGCCGGGCTGCGGTATCGGCGCGCAATGCGACGTCCTCGCGGGTGCCGAACAGGAACAAGAGGTCGGCCGGCCGAAGCGGCGTCTCGATCAGATGCGTGGCATTGATTATGGCGATCTCATCCGCCGTCGGCATTCGGGTGCTGGGGTCCATGAAGATGAGGATGCGACACAGGCCCGATTCCGCGAAGTCACGTTTGATGACCGGCGATTGCAGCCGCCCCTACGGCAGCAGTGCTTCCGGCAGCCGGTCAAAGCTGTAGCTGCGCGGCTGGTTGCGCCGGATGAAACCGCCGATCTGCCAGGTGAACAGGGCGGCGAAGCCGATGATGAACAGCGCGCCCGTCCATTCGCCGGTCGTGATCGCGCGGATGAGAAGCCCGGCCATCGCCACCGCCAGCATCGCGAGCAGCGCGAGCGCTGCCGTGTAGGCGATGCGTCCGAGGCCTGCGGTCAGCCTCGCCCGGCTGCCCGCCTTCGCCATGCGCGCATGCAGCGCGACGATGAAATCGCGAAAGCCGTGATCCTGAGCCGCCATCAGCGCCGCGGTCTGCCATGTCGTCGACAGGATCGCGAGACGGCCGCCATCGGCATGGCGGAGATCGGCGCGAAACCGGTGTTGCTGCATCGAGACGGGCCGGTATGACAGCCGGATCGCCGAGATCTCGCCATAGCGCCACAGGCCGGAGCGGCCTGCGATCTGCCAGGACAGACCCTCTTCCGTCAGCTCGAAACGATGCGCCGAGCCAATCAGCGACGCCTTGTAGGCGTAGCTGGTGACTTGCTCGCTCGTGACTTGCGGGGCGGCCTCCTGAACCTCGGACATTTCGATCCTTATCAACTTCGCGCGCGGCCCGGTCGGCTTGCGCGACCGCCCTCACCCATCCTACAAATCAGGCATGGCTGAGACGACCTTTTTTCCCCGTCACCTGATTCTCGGCGGCGCGCTGATCGCGGGCATACTGCTGGCGCTCGCGGTGCACATGCTGGGCGCACGCTACGGGCTCGACCTCGGCGGGCTTTGGCGCTCGGACACGCACGAGTTCATGCCGGCGGGTGCGGCGATCGCGTGGTGGCTGATCGCCACCGTCGGCTTTTCGGGCGGCTACTTCACCGCAACGTTGATGCAGAGCGCCGTCTCGGGCCAGATCCCGCAAAGGATGCGGCAGTTCCTGATCGCGGTCGGCGTGCTCTTGCTCGCCGGCGCCGGACAGGCGGCCTCCGCACCAAGCCCGATCCCGACCATCTCCGGCGTGCTGGCAGGCCTCGCCGCACTGTGCCTCGGCGCGGTGATGGCGTTCTGCGGCGCGCATTTCGCGCTCCGCAGGGGCTGACGTTCAGAGCATGATCCGGAAAAGTGTGGAGCGGTTTTCCCTCGCGACAAACGCGGAACGCGTTTGCGCGGAGATCATGCTTAAACAACAGCCTGAAGCGCGATGACGATTCATCCTAATCTCGGCGCGCTTTAGGCAGACGCGCGCAGGCGGGGCTTCGCCAGCATCATCGCAACCTCGGACGCCGGTCGCGGCGCGCTGAACAGATAGCCTTGCGCCTGGGTGCAGCCCTCGCGCCGCAAGAGCTCGAGCTGCGTATCGTTCTCGACGCCCTCCGCCGTGGTCGCGATCCCGAGGCTGCGCCCGAGGCCGGTGACGGCGCGGACGATGGCCATGGAATCTGCGCGTGTCGATAGCTCGGACACGAAGGAGCGGTCGATCTTGATCTTGTCGAAGGGGAAGCTGCGCAAGTAGCTGAGCGAGGAATAGCCGGTGCCGAAATCGTCGAGCGAGATCCGCACGCCCTGCGCGCGCAACTCGTGCAGGATCGCAAGCGTCGCCTCGCTGTTCTGGAGCAGCACGGATTCAGTGATCTCGAGCTCGAGGCGCTCGGCGGCGAGCCCCGAGGAGGCCAGCGCCTCAATCACCGAGGCGACCAGGTTCGGATTCTTGAACTGCACCGGCGACAGGTTGACGGCAACGCCGATCTCCTCGGGCCAGGTGGCCGCTTCGGCGCAGGCGTTACGCAGCACCTGCTCGCCGAGCTGCACGATCAGGCCGGTCTCTTCCGCTAGCGGGATGAAGGCGGCCGGCGAGATAAGGCCCCGCTGCGGGTGATTCCAACGGCTCAGCGCCTCGAAGGCGACGACGCGATCCTTGGCCACATCGCGGATCGGCTGGTAGTGGACCTCGAACTCGTTCCTGCCCAGCGCCGCCCGCAGATCCATTTCGAGCAGCCGCCGCGCCTGCGCGCGGGCATCCATGCCGGTCTCGAAGAAGCGATAGGTGCCGCGGCCGTCGGCCTTGGCGCGGTACAGCGCGAGGTCGGCGTTCTTCAACAGCTCATCCGGATTGCTGCCATCCTGCGGCGACAGTGAGATGCCGATGGAGACGCCGATGATGATCTGATGGTCGGCGATCTCGTAGGGCGCGGAAATCAGTTCGACCAGTCGTCCGGCGAGTGCGGTGGCCGCCGCTTCCTCCTCCTTGCCGAGCTGGACCACGGCGAATTCGTCGCCGCCGAGCCGAGCCACGGTGTCTTTCTCGCCGACACAGGCAGCCAACCTGCGGCCGACCTCCTTGAGCAGCGCGTCACCGATCGGATGCCCGAGTGAATCATTGATGTCCTTGAAGTGATCTAGATCGAGGCACAGCACCGCGAGCTGATCGCCTGGCCTGGCGTGGCGCAAGCCCTGCTCGAGCTGCTCGTGGAACAGCACGCGGTTCGGCAGATTGGTCAGCGCGTCGTGGCGCGCCATGTGGGAGATCTTCTCCTGTGCCGCCAGCCATTCGGTGATGTCTTCGAAGGTCGCGACCCATCCGCCGCCCTGCATCGGCTGGTTGACGACGCGGATCGAGCGGTTGAACCTGCTGACGATCGTGGTCGTGGTGCGGTTGTCGCGGGCGTCGGCGACGAGCTGGGCGAAGAACTGATCCGGATCGCCCTGCCAGTGTCCCCGCGCCTGCTCTTCGCGCATCACCTCGAGCAGCAGGCGGCCGGTGAGCTGCATGTCGGTCCGGCGCAACATCGCGGCGTAGCGCTCGTTGAACAGGAGTATCCTGCCGTCCTTGTCGAACATGCAAAGCCCCTGCGACATGTTCTCGAGCGCGGTGTCGAGCACGACCTGCTGGCGCCCCAATTGGCCCTTGGCGCGGCGGTCGAGGATGGCGGCCACGAGTGCGATGGCGATGATGGCGGCCGCGGCGCTCGCGGTGAGCAGGGAGAGCGTCGCCGGCGCGATCGACAGCCCGCTGATCGCGAGCGTCGGATCCGGCGTCAGCTCGACGGCCCCCATCGCCGTGAAATGATGCGAGACGATGGCGAGCGTGAGCAGGCCGGTAGCGCTCACGGCATGCGAAAGGTCATCGCGCCGTGCTGCGACATAAATAGCAGCCGCACCGAACACGATTCCGAGCAGGATCGAAGCCGTCACCGTGCCGCTCGCCCAGCCGATGCGCGCGGGCATCTCCAGCGCCGCCATGCCGGTGTAGTGCATGGCCGCGACGCCGCCGCCGACGATGGCACCGCCGAGCAGGACCCAGGGCGTGCGCTTGGATGACACCGCGATGCTCAGGCCCACGAAGGTCACGGAGATCGCGAAGATCAGCGACAGGACCGTCACCGGAATGTTGTAGGCCGCGCCGGCGCCCGGCCCGTAAGCCAGCATCGCGATGAAATGCGTCGCCCAGATGCCGCAACCGCTGACGATAGCGTCGAGCGAAAGCCAGACCAGACGCGCAGTGCCCTGTGTGGCGCGCGCCCGATGAAACAGGCTGATCGCCGCCGCGCTGGCGAGCAGGCATACCGCGCCGCCCAGCGCGACCAGGCCCCAGTCATGCTCGTCCGTCAGACAATAGAGAACTTGGTACATATGGCAGGTCCATTTTCGGTACCTGCACTAAAGGGACGAGAGGTGGACAGTCGGTAACCGGCTACGTACCGGTTCGGCTCATGGTGAACCAAAGCTGTGAGCGCAAGGCAGCATACTCCGGGTTAACCATCGGCTGGCGCGCTGCGCCAGATCGCTGTCGCGGCCAGCAGCAGGACCGCTGCCGCAATGGTCAGCGAGGCGTGCAGGCCGGTCATGAAGTTCCCCGCCACCAGCGAGCCGAACAGCGCAACGCCAAGCACGCTGCCGGTCTGCCGGGTCGCATTGAGCACGCCGGCCGCGATGCCCGAGCGGGCCTTCTCGACGCTGCCGAGCAGCGTCGAGGTCAGGGGCGGCACCAAAAGGCCGAGGCCGCCGCTGATCGCGATCATCTGCACGGCGATCGCCCAGTAGCTCGTGTCAGCAGCCATGCCGAGCATGAAGAGGCAGCCCAGCGCCGAGACGCACGCGCCCACGATCATGGTCCTGCAAGCTCCGATCCGCTCGGAAACGCGCGGCGCCAGCAAATTCACCGGCAGCACCGCGCCCATCATCGGGACGAAGGCGAGCCCGGTCCACCAGGCGGACAGCCCGTTGACCTCCTGGAAGTAGAGGCTGAGCACGAAGATCAGTCCGTAGATCGCAACGTTCACGAGCAGGCCCACGAGCGAGGTCAGCGCGAACATGCGGTTGCCAAACAGCGACAGCGGCAGCATCGGCTGCGCGGTGCGCTGCTCCCGCCAGACGAACAGCGCGGCCAGCACAGCGGCGGCGATGAAGGCTGCGATCACGGCGGGATGCGCCCAGCCGATCGCGCCACCTTCGATGATCGCGGCGGCGAGCGCGCCCAGTGCACCGATCGCCGCGCACTGGCCGGGCAGATCGATCTCGCGCGCTAGTGAGCGCGTGGTCTCATCGGTAAAGCGCCAGGTCAGCCAGAGGCCGGTAAGTCCGATCGGCAGGTTGACCAGGAAGATCGCGCGCCAGCCGACCAGCGTGATCAGGCCTCCGCCGACGAACGGGCCCGCCGTCAGGGCGAGGCTGGCGCCTGCGGCCCAGACCGCGACGGCGCGCCCCGCGCTGCTTCTCGTCCGGATAAGCATGGTTGAGCAGCGCCAGCGAATTCGGCACCAGGATCGCTGCCGCCAATCCCTGGATCAGCCGCGCGCCGATCAAGACGGTGGCGTTCGGCGACAGCGCGCAGGCGAGCGAGGCCGCAGTGAAGATGGCGAAGCCCGCCATGAAGACGCGCTTGGCGCCGATGCGATCGCCAAGCGCGCCCGCGGTCAGGATGAAGGCGGCAAAGGCGATGGTATAGGCACTCACCACCCATTGCAGCTCGGCGACCCCGCCGCCAAGCGCGGTGCCCATCGCATGCAGCGCGGTGTTGACGATCGTGACATCGAGCTGCACCACGCCATAGCCGAGACTCATCGCAGCAAGCGTCAGCGAGGTGGCAAGGCGCGAGCGCTGCGTGCTCCCCGCGGATTCGTAGGCGATATTGGTATTGGCGAAGTTGGTTCGCATGCTGGCATCCCGATTGCAGCCCCACGCGAAAGATTACACCCTCAGCTCACATCATGTTTCGATAATGAACGAATGATGCCTGCGCCGCGTCACGAAAAACGCCGCGCCTCGCGCGCGGCGTTCCCTTAGGCGACGTGGGTCTAGCTCGCCGCGCGCATGTTCACCTTGGTCTCGGCGATCGAGGTCAGCTTCTTGTCGGTCGCCTTCTCCTCCTCGAGCGTCTTGGCGAGCACTGCGGCGCAGTCGTTGCGGCCGAGCTGCTTGGCCCAGGCGATCAGGCTGCCATAGCGGACGATCTCGTAGTGCTCGGCGGCCTGCGCGGCGTTGATGAGGGCCGCATCGAGCACCGCGTTGTCGGCGACCTCGCCGGCGGTGTCGTTGGCTTCCTCGATGATCCCGTCGATCGCCGGGCAATCGATCGCCTTCACCTCGACGCCGTGCATCTTGAACACCTCTTCCAGCCGCTTCACGTGCTGTTTGGTTTCATCGAGGTGCGTCAAAAAGCCCTGCTTCAACTGCGGGTCGGTCGCCTTATTTGCCATTTTCGGCAGCGCCTTGGTGAGCTGCTGCTCGGCGTAGTAGATGTCCTGCAATTGATGCACGAACAGGTCGTTCATGGTCTTGATGTCCTTGGTGAACAGTCCCATCGTTCCAATCCTTGCGCTTCGGGAACAGAGCGGCGCCGGCCTGCGTGTGCAGGTCGCTATCACGCTGTGTTCGGTTGCTGATGCACCGCTAACCGACACGCGTGAGGGACGTTCCGAAAGGATCGAAAACCTTGCGCTGGAACAAGGCGAACCGCGCTACGGTTTGGCAAAATGCGGGCAATGAAACGGCGATGCCGCGACTCGCAATCCTTAATGCGCGGCAATGTGTAGGACGTATGACGAAAGGGATGCCGGAACGCAGAACCTTCCGTTGTCAAGGGCTGCACAAGTCGCTGTTTTTGCCTTAAGGAACTAGGATATATGGCTGCGATCGGCGCTAGGCTTTGGGCGCCATCGCGCTCAATCGGCACCCGCTCGATTGGGCGGGTTTTACGAGTTGCTTGCCCCCGCCGGGAGGATGAATGCAGGACGTGCTGCCCGCGCTGAAACGCGGCTTCAAGAGATGGATCGGCTGGCGTCGGCTCGGCATTGCCGCGAGCGTCATGATCATCGCCTTCGCGATCACCACGCTGGTGCGCACCCTCAAGGGCATCGACACCGGCGTCATCCTGACCGCGTTAACCGAGATCCCCCGCGGCAATATCGGCCTTGCGGCGCTCTGCGTCTTCTTCGCCTTCTGTACGCTGACCTTCTACGACTTCTTCGCACTGCGAACGATCGGCAAGAAACACGTCCCCTACCGCATCGCAGCGTTGTCCAGCTTCACCTCCTATTCGATCGGCCACAACATCGGCGCGACCGTCTTCACCGGTGGAGCAATCCGCTTCCGGATCTACTCGGACTACGGGCTGAACGCGATCGACGTTGCGAAGATCTGCTTCCTCTCCGGCCTCACCTTCTGGCTCGGTAACATCTTCGTGCTCTCTATCGGTATGGCGATCCATCCCGATGCCGCCTCTGCGATGGATCAGCTCCCCTCCGCGATCAACCGCCTGATCGCCCTTGGCGGCCTTGCCTCCATCACCGCCTATCTGGTCTGGCTGTCGATGGGCGAGAAGCGCCGCGAGCTCGGCCAGAAGGGCTGGAAGGTGGTGCTGCCGTCGGCGCCGCTGACGCTCGTGCAGATCCTGATCGGCGTGGTCGACCTCGGCTTCTGCGCCATGGCGATGTACCTCCTGGTGCCGTCCACCCCGCCAATCGATTTCATGTCACTGGCGGTGGTGTTCATCCTGGCGACGCTGCTGGGGTTTGCCAGCCACGCCCCCGGCAGCATCGGCGTGTTCGACGCGGCCATGCTGCTAGCGCTCCCCGAATTCGGCCGCGAACAGCTCCTGGCCACCCTCCTGGTCTTCCGCATCCTCTATTTCATGATCCCGTTCGGCCTCGCCATTTCCATCATGGGGGCACGCGAGCTCTGGATGAACGTCGTGGAGCCCTGGCAGGAACGCCGGAGGCTGGCGGAGGCCTGCGCGCAGGCCAACCTGCCCAAGCAGGTGACGCAGATGGAGCGCGAACGGTCGCTGCGGCAGGCCAGCAAGCGCTAGTCGCGGAGATCATGCTCAAACAATAGCTAAGGCGCGATGATCGTTCGCGCTTTAGCCGCTGGACGGCGGCCCATAAACCGGTCAGACAAACGTCGAAGGCGGCTCGAGGAAGCCTCTCTTATTTCCGCCTCAACTTTGACGTTGAAAGCGCGGGCCATGATCCGAGCCAACCTCCGCACCTTCCTTGCCGGCGCCCTGCTTGTCGGGATACTCGGCGCTCTGCCGGCTGAACGCGCTACCGCCCAAGACGGCAACCTGCAGATCACCTGGGAGGTCCGCAACCGCTTCCGTCTGTTCCGCGAGGAGCGCGACTTCCTGCTCCATGTCGAGAACGCCCGCAACCGCAGCATCCTCGCCACCGAGCAGTCGCTGGAGATGCAGAGCGAGGGCCGCGGCTGGGCCCGCAACATGGTCAACCGCCTCTGCATCGACCTCCAGGGCCGGGTCAACCAGCCCTGCGCCCGCGACAACGTCAAAGAAAACTACATCACCCCGGTCGACCACCCCGTGACCGTGCGCCTGACCGGTGCCGTGCCGGTCGGGGCCATCTGCGCCTGGTCGTTCGACGATGGAGACGGGCCGCAGGCCTCCACCTTCGATTGCGCCGAGCCGGTGAACCTGCGCGTGCGCTATGGCAGGCAGACGGTGGCGACGGTCGACGTCTCCTCCGGCTCCGACCCGACCCAGCGCATCCAGACCGAGATCCAGGTCCGCGACGTCTTCATTGCAGGCCTGGGCGATAGCATCGCCTCCGGCGAAGGCAATCCGGACCGGCCGATCGCGCTGGCCGACGACGGTTTCTGCTTCCGCTCCTATCTCGGCACTGCCGGCGGGCAGTACTACCGGCCGAGCCGCGCCGGCTTCAAGGGCGGGCGCGCCTGCGAGGCGCCCGACACCCTTACCAACTGGCAGCGCTACGGCGCGCTCTGGTTCAACGCCCCCTGCCATCGCTCGCTCTACAGCTACCAGAGCCGCACCGCGCTCGCGCTCGCGGTCCGCTACCCCCACATCGCCGTGACCTATCTGCCGCTCGCCTGCACCGGTGCGAGCATCAGCGACGGGCTCTTGGGCTCGCAGCGTGCGCGCGAATGCCCGCCCGGCAAAAGCGGGACCTGCCAGACCAGCGTGAACGCGCAGGTGGCCGAGCTGCGTGAGGCGCTCACTGCGGCGAGGAAACGGCAGCCGGACCGCAAGCTCGACCTCGTGCTGCTCTCGATCGGCGCCAACGACGTCTATTTCTCCGGCCTCGTCGCCGACGTGATCGTGGACACCGCGACCGAACGCGCGCTGTTCACGCGTTCCGGGGTGATGGCTGGTGTCGACGATTCACGCGATGCGCTCACGCGCGAGCTGCCCAGGAATTTCGTCAAGCTGCGCGAGGCGCTCAAGCCGCTGGTCGACGGCGACCTCTCGCACGTCGTCTATGTCTCCTACGCCAATCCGGCGCTCGCAGACGGCGGCGTGCCCTGTCGCGGCGGCCGCGCCGGCTTCGACATCCATCCCGCCTTCAACGCCGATCCGCAGCGGCTTGCCCGGGTCTCGACCTATGTCGACACCGAATTCCTGCCGCAGCTCAAGGGGCTCGCGACCTGCACGCAAGGCGCGCTGTGCCGCGATCCGGAATCCGACCGCATGACCTTCGTCGATACGCATCAGGGCCTGTTCGCCGACCACGGTTTCTGCGCGCATGCCGGCTCCGACCCCGAATTCGACCGCGCCTGTTTTGCCGAGAACGGCCAGAGCTTCAACCCCGACATCGTCACCGCCGCGAGCCAGCCGATGCTGTGCGGCCGCGGCGCATCCGAATATCGAGCCTACCTGCCGCGCGCGCGCTGGATCCGTGACGCCAATGACAGCTATTTCGCCGCGATGACCTATCCGCAAGGCCTGCCCGCTGCGAGCCAGCCGAACGACATTCACGACGCCGCCTGGGGCGTGCTTTCCGCCGTCTATGGCGGCGCCGTGCACCCCTCAGCCGAAGGCCACGCCGCGATGGCGGACGCGACCCTGCCGGCCGCAAGCACCGTACTTGGCCTCGACGCCGTGCCGCCCGGCTTCACTCGCGGCCTGCTGGCGCCGCTGCTGCCGGGCGCGCAGCAGTAGGCCGCGCTGCAAGCACACTCTCGGTGTCATCGTCCGCCTTGTGCGCAATTGCGTACTGGAGCGGACGATCCAGTATTCCAGGGGCCGTGACGAATGCGGAGAGGCCGCGGCCCACTGAATTCCCCGCTTGCCGCCTACGCTAAAGCTTCGGCGAGCCAAAGTCCCCAACCCCGGCGAAGCCTTGGCGTAGCCTGGTCGCGGGGAATGACAGCGATGCGTGTGGGTATGATGTTCGGCCCGCGAGAGTGCCGTTCCTCCCCCTGCCGTCCCATCAATCCAAAAACGGTATCAATCGATACTCCCTTCAACTTGGACACTTTCCTGCGCGCCCCTCTAGGAGTCGTCCCTGAGGAAGCATTTATTCTGAGGAGGCGTGCGCATGAGCGCAGTAGTGTCCGCGGCGGACGTGAAGAGGTCCCGCGTCAGGCTTTTCATCGTGACCATGTTGTTCCTGGTCACCACGGTCAACTATGCCGACCGCGCCACGCTGTCGATCGCCGGACCCGCGCTCTCCAAGGAGCTCCATCTCGATCCCGTCGCCATGGGCTACATCTTCTCGGCGTTCGGCTGGTCCTATGTGATCGCGCAGGTGCCGGGCGGCTGGCTGCTCGACCGCTACGGTTCGCGCATCGTCTATGCCTTCAGCATCATCGTCTGGTCGCTGTTCACGCTGATGCAGGGCTGGGTCGGCTTCCTCGGCGCGGGCACCGCGGTCGCCATGCTGTTCGCCCTGCGCTTCCTAGTCGGCATTGCGGAGGCGCCCTCCTTCCCCGCCAACGCCCGCATCGTGGCAGCCTGGTTCCCGGGCAATGAGCGCGGCACGGCATCGGCCTTCTTCAATTCTGGGCAGTATTTCGCGACCGTGATCTTCGCGCCGCTGATGGGCTGGATCGCGCATGACTACGGCTGGCGCTACGTGTTCTTCGTGATGGGCGCGCTCGGCGTCGTCATGGGCCTGGTCTGGATCAAGACCATCTATGGCCCCAAGGAGCATCCCTCCATCAACGAGGCCGAGTTCGACTACATCAAGGAAGGCGGCGCGCTGGTCGATCTCGACGCGCCCAAGGAGGAGCGCGCACCGGACTCGGGCCCGAAATGGGATCACATCCGCCAGCTTCTCTCCAACCGCATGATGCTCGGTGTCTATCTCGGCCAGTACTGCATCAACACCCTGACCTATTTCTTCCTGACCTGGTTCCCCGTGTACCTCGTCAAGGAGCGCGGCCTGTCGATCCTCCAGGCGGGTTTCGTGGCGACGCTGCCGGCGCTCTGCGGCTTCATCGGCGGCGTGCTCGGCGGAATCATCTCGGATGCGATCCTGCGCAAGACCGGCTCGCTGACCATGGCGCGCAAGATCCCGATCGTCGGCGGCATGCTGCTGTCGATGGCGATCATCGGCTGCAACTATGTCGACGGCCAGGCGCTGGTGATCGGCTTCATGGCGCTCGCCTTCTTCGGCAAGGGCATCGGCGCGCTCGGCTGGGCAGTCGTCTCCGACACCTCGCCCAAGGAAGCCGGCGGCGTCTCCGGCGGCCTGTTCAACACTTTTGGCAACCTCTCCTCCATCACCACCCCGATCGTGATCGGCTACATCGTGGCCGCAACCGGCTCGTTCAACGGCGCCCTCGTCTTCGTCGGCGTCAACGCGCTGGTCGCCGCGTTCGCCTATCTCGTGGTCGTCGGCCAGATCCAGCGGGTGGTGCTTAAGCGTTCCTCCTGAGCGCTCCGGCGAAACCGGAACGGACCAGGCAACTTACGGCGGCTTCACAGCCGCCGTCTTTGTTTCGGAGGTTATCGATGCTAGAAGTGCCGGGGAAACGCCTTATCCATCTAAGGCAAGTATCGATGTTCGACCTCAACCAGCTCCGCTGCTTCGTCACAGTGGCGGAGGAATTGCATTTCGGCCGCGCCGCCGCGCGACTCAACATGACCCAACCACCGCTGTCCCGGCAGATCCAGGTGCTCGAGCACATCATCGACGCGCCGCTGCTGGAGCGCACCAGCCGCTCGGTTCGCCTGACGCCGGCCGGACGCAGCTTCCTGCCGGAGGCGCGGCGCATCCTGAAGCTCGCGGAGAGCGCCTCGCAGGTCGCCCGCCGCATCGCGCTCGGCAAGACCGGCTCGCTGAAGATCGGTTTCACGGCCGCGGCCGCTTACGGCTTCCTGCCCGAGCTCGTCGCCGCCTGCCGCGCCAGACTGCCCGAGGTCGATTTCTCGCTGAAGGAGATGGTCTCCGGCGACCAGTTCGAGGCGCTCGCCTCCGGCCAGATCGATGCCGGACTGTTGCGGCCGCCGATCGCGCGGCCGGAGCTTGCCAGCCGCCGTGTCGTCGCCGAGCCCCTGCTCGCGGCGATCCCCAAGAAGCATCCGCTGGCGAGCGCCGAGTCGGTGACCATCAAGGATTTCGACGACCAGCCCTTCGTGATGTATTCGCCCTATGAGAGCCGCTACTTCCACGACCTGCTGGTCGCGCTCTTCACCCGCGCCGACGTGCTGCCGCGCTATGTCCAGCATTTGAGCCAGATCCACTCGATCCTCGCCATGGTGCGGGCCGGGCTCGGGCTTGCCATCGTGCCGGCGGCGGCGGCGAGCCTGAAGATCTCCGACGTGCGCCTGCGGCCGCTCAAACTGCGCACGCGCGTTCCGGTCGAGCTCTTCATGGTCTGGCGGCGCGAGGACGAGAACCCGTTGCTGTCGGCACTGGTGAAAATCGCGAGCGAATTGGTCGCCGCGGAGACGATCGAAGATTGATGCTGAATATGCATCATTCGATATAGGCTTTGGCTTGGACGCGCATCGAACGGTCTCTTAAGTAACGGCCCATGGACGCAGCGGTTCGCGCGTCTTCCAGAACAACCGGCGTGCCCGTTTGCGCGCCGCCTTCAAAACCCAAAGGGAGCAGCGCCGATGAGCAAGATGACCCCGCAGGAGATGGCCCAGAAGATCGGCTCCGGCCTCCTGTCCTTCCCCGTCACGCCGTTCAAGGCGGATTACTCCTTCGACGAGGCGACCTACCGCGCCAACATGGACTGGTTGTGCGGCTATGACGTCGCCGGCCTGTTCGCTGCCGGCGGCACCGGCGAGTTCTTCTCGCTGACGCCGACCGAGGTTCCGCAAGTGGTGAAGGTTGCCGTCGACGAGACCAAGGGCCGCGTGCCCGTGCTCGCCGGCACCGGCTACGGCACCGCGACCGCACGCGAGATCGCGATCGGCGCTGAAAAGGCCGGCGCCGACGGCCTGCTCCTGCTGCCGCCCTATCTCACCCATTCCGAGCAGGAGGGCCTCGCCGCCCATGTCGAGGCGATCTGCGCCGCCGTGAAGATCGGCGTCATCGTCTACAACCGCGACAATGCAATCCTCCAGCCCGACACGCTCGCGCGCCTCGCCGAGCGCTGCCCGAATCTCGTCGGCTACAAGGACGGCATCGGCGACATCGAGCTGATGACCCGCGTCTACACCAAGCTCGGCGACCGCCTCACCTATATCGGCGGCCTGCCCACGGCCGAGACCTTTGCCCTGCCCTATCTCGACATGGGCGTGACGACCTACTCGTCGGCCGTGTTCAACTTCGTGCCGGAGTTTGCGACCAGGTTCTACGCCGCCGTACGCAAGCGCGATCATGAGGCCATTCACGCCGGCCTGAAGAACTTCATCCTGCCGCTGATCGCCATCCGCAACCGCAAGAAGGGCTATGCGGTCTCGATCATCAAGGCCGGCATGAAGGTGATCGGCCGCGACTCCGGTCCGGTCCGCCCACCGCTCACTGATCTCACCGAGCAGGAGATGGCGGAACTCACCGCGCTCGTGCAAAACCTGCCCGCCGCGCAATCGGCACAACAGGCGGCAGAATAGCGAAACGAAAAAAGGGAGGAGCAGCCGATGGTCGAAGTCTCCAGCGCGTCAGTCGCCGGCGCACCAATCGTCACGTCGATGCAGGTGATCCCGGTCGCCGGCCGCGACGGCATGCTCCTCAACTTGAGCGGCGCGCATGCGCCGTTCTTCACCCGCAACATCGTCATCCTCACCGACAACTCCGGTCACACCGGCGTCGGCGAGGTGCCGGGCGGCGAGAAGATCCGCAAGACGCTGGAAGACGCCCGCGATCTCGTGATCGGTAAGACCGTCGGCGCCCTGAACAACATCCTCGCCGAAATCCGCACCGCCTTTGCCGACCGTGATGCCGGCGGCCGCGGGAAGCAGACCTTTGACCTGCGCGTGATGATCCACGCCGTGACCGCGGTGGAATCCGCACTTCTCGACCTGCTCGGCCACCATCTGGGCCTGCCCGTCGCAGCCCTGCTCGGCGAAGGCCAGCAGCGCAAGAGCGTCGAGACGCTCGGTTATCTCTTCTTCGTCGGCGACCGCCGCAGGACGAGTCTCGCCTATGTCGAAGGCGAGACCGGCAAGCCGGACTGGTTCAATCTCCGCCATCAGGAAGCGATGACGCCGGAGACCGTCGTGCGGCTCGCGGAAGCGACCCACGATCACTATGGCTTTGCCGATTTCAAGCTGAAGGGCGGTGTCTTGCGCGGCGAGCAGGAGGTCGAGGCCGTCACTGCGATCGCCAAGCGTTTTCCGAATGCGCGCGTGACGCTCGATCCCAACGGCGCCTGGTCGCTCGATGAGGCAATCCGGCTCTGCAAGGGCATGCACGGCATCCTCGCCTATGCCGAGGACCCCTGCGGCGCCGAAGCCGGCTTCTCCGGCCGCGAGATCATGGCCGAGTTCCGCCGCGCCACCGGGCTGCCGACGGCGACCAATATGATCGCGACCGACTGGCGCCAGCTCTCCCATGCGCTGCGTCTCGGTGCGGTTGATATCCCGCTGGCCGACCCCCACTTCTGGACCATGCAAGGCTCGGTGCGCGTCGCCCAGACCTGCCGCGACAACGGCCTGACCTGGGGCTCGCACTCCAACAACCACTTTGACATCTCGCTCGCCATGTTCACCCATGTCGGCGCCGCCGCCCCCGGCAACGTCACCGCGATCGACACCCACTGGATCTGGCAGGACGGCCAGGCGCTCACCAAGGAGCCGCTCCAGATCAAGGGCGGCAAGATCGCCATCCCCGACAAACCGGGCCTGGGCATTGAAATCGACCGGGCAGCCATCGAAGCCGCGCATGGCCTCTACAAGCAGCATGGACTTGGTGCCCGGGATGACGCTATTGCCATGCAGTACCTGATCCCCGGCTGGACCTTCGACGACAAGCGTCCTTGCCTCGTGCGCTAAAAACTTCCCTGGAGGAAAAAGATGACTGCGATCCTGAAGAATTTCATTGGCGGTGAATGGGTCGACGGCTCCGGCATCACCAAGAACATCAACCCCTCCAACACCAACGACGTCGTCGGCGAATATGCCAAGGCCGACAAGGCGCAGACCGAAAAGGCCATCGCGGCTGCCAAGGCCGCTTTCCCGGCCTGGGCGCGCTCGACGCCGCAGGAGCGCTTTGACGCGCTGACCAGGATCTCGACCGAAATCCTCGCCCGCAAGGAAGAGCTCGGCCGCCTGCTCGCCCGCGAGGAAGGCAAGACCCTTCCCGAAGGCATCGGCGAGGTTGCCCGCGCCGGCCAGATCTTCGCGTTCTTCGCCGGCGAAGCGCTCCGCCTGATCGGCGAGAAGGGCGCCTCCGTGCGTCCCGGCCTCGAGGTCGAGATCACCCGCGAGCCGGTCGGCGTCATCGGCATGATCACGCCCTGGAACTTCCCGATCGCGATCCCCGCCTGGAAGATCGCGCCCGCGCTCTGCTACGGCAACACGGTGGTGTTCAAGCCGGCCGAGCTCGTGCCGGGCTCCGGGCACGCGCTGTCCGAAATCATCACCCGCTCCGGCATTCCGGCCGGCGTATTCAACCTCGTCGTCGGCTCCGGCTCCGTGGTCGGCCAGACCTTGCTCGACCATCCCGACGTCGCCGCGATTTCCTTCACCGGCTCGGTGCAGACGGGGCGCAAGATCGCGCAGGCCTGCGTGCTCTCGAACCCCATGAAGAAATTCCAGCTCGAGATGGGCGGCAAGAATCCGCTGGTCGTGCTCGACGATGCGGACCTCAAGACCGCCGTCGAGGTCGCCGTTAACGGCGCCTATTTCTCGACCGGCCAGCGCTGCACGGCGTCCTCGCGCCTGATCGTCACCGAAGGCATTCACGACCGCTTCGTCGCGGCGATGGCCGAGCGCCTGAAAGGCCTGTCGGTGGACGACGCACTCAAGGCGGGCGTCCATATCGGCCCCGTCGTCGATCAGAGCCAGCTCGACCAGGACCTGCGCTACATCAAGATCGGCCAGGACGAAGGCGCAAAGCTCGCCTGGGGCGGCGAGCTGCTCAAGCGCGAAACGCCCGGCCATTATCTCCAGCCGGCGCTGTTCACGGAGGCCAACAACAACATGCGCATCGCGCGTGAGGAAATCTTCGGTCCCGTCGCTGCAGTCATCCGCGCCAAGAACTACGAGGAAGCGCTGGCGATCTCCAACGACACCGAGTTCGGCCTCGCCTCCGGGATCTGCACCACCAGCCTGAAATACGCCACGCATTACAAGCGCAACAGCGAGTCCGGCATGGTGATGGTCAACCTGCCGACCGCCGGCGTCGACTATCACGTGCCGTTCGGCGGCCGGAAGGGATCGAGCTACGGCGCCCGCGAGCAGGGTTCGTACGCCCGCGAATTCTACACCACGGTGAAGACCGGCTACACATTCCCCGGCTGATGATGCGATCGTAGATATCGTAGGGTGGGCAAAGCGAAGCGTGCCCACCGCTTATGTTCGGTGTGAAGCATGGTGGGCACGGCGCGTTGCGCCTTTGCCCACCCTACGACTTCAAGTTCTGAGGCAAGAGCAGATGGACCAGTCAGTCGCAGCGAAAGAGCAGCCCCGCTACATCAAGCTCAACGAGCGCGACAATGTCGCGATCGTGGTCAATGATTTCGGGCTTCCCGCCGGCTCCCGCTTTGCCTGCGGGCTGACGCTGCGCGCCTTCGTGCCGCAAGGCCACAAGACGGCGCTGGTCGATATCGCGCAAGACGCGCCGATCATCCGTTATGGCGAGGTGATCGGCTACGCCCTCTCCCCGATCCTGGCCGGCGAATGGGTCGACGAGGCGCGCATCCGCATGCCGGAGGCGCCTGCGCTCGACAAGCTCGAAATCTCCACCGCCGTCCCCGCCCCGCTGCCCCCGCTCGAAGGCTACACCTTCGACGGCTACCGCAATCCCGACGGCTCGGTCGGCACCAAAAACATCCTCGGCATCTCCTCCTCCGTGCAATGCGTCAAGGGCACGATGGAATATGCGGTCAAGCGCATCCGCGCAGAGCTGATGCCGAAATATCCGAACGTCGACGACGTCGTTCCCCTCACCCACGCCTATGGCTGCGGTGTCGCGATCACCGCGCCCGACGCGGTGGTGCCGATCCGCACGCTGCAAAACCTCGCGCTGAACCCGAACTTCGGCGGCGAGATTCTCGTGGTTGGCCTGGGCTGCGAGAAGCTCGCGCCCGAGCGGCTCGTGCCTGAGGGCGTCAATGACGCCATCGTACGCATGCAGGACGAAGCCTTCGACGGCTTTGGTGCGATCGTCGATGCGATCATGACCCAGGCCGAGGCGCGCCTGAAAATTCTCAACGCGCGCAAGCGCGAGACCTGCCCCGCCTCCGATCTCGTCATCGGCCTGCAATGCGGCGGCAGTGACGCCTTCTCCGGCGTCACCGCAAATCCCGCCGTCGGCTACGCCGCGGATCTGTTGGTGCGCGCCGGCGCCACCGTGATGTTCTCGGAAGTCACCGAAGTGCGCGACGCCATCCAGCTGCTCACCCGTCGCGCGATCAACGAGGACGTCGGCCGCGCGCTGGTGCGCGAGATGGCCTGGTACGACTCTTACCTCGCGCGCGGCGGCGCCGACCGCAGCGCCAACACCACGCCCGGCAACAAGAAGGGCGGGCTTGCCAACATCGTCGAGAAGTCGCTCGGCTCGATCGTCAAGTCCGGCTCGAGCGCCATCACCGGCGTGCTCTCGCCCGGCGAAAAGGCGACGCAGAAGGGCATGCTGTTTGCGGCAACCCCTGCGTCCGATTTCATCTGCGGCACGCTTCAGCTCGCCTCCGGCATGACGCTGCAGGTGTTCACCACCGGCCGCGGCACGCCTTACGGCCTCGCGACCGCCCCCGTGATCAAGGTCGCGACGCGCAGCGAGCTTGCACGGCGCTGGAAGGACCTGATCGACTTTGATGCCGGCCGCATCGCCACCGGCGAAAAAACCATCGAGGAAACCGGCTGGGACCTGTTCCGCCTGATCCTCGACGTCGCCAGCGGCCGCACCAAGCCCTGGTCGGACCGTTGGGGCATCCACAACGACCTGACGCTGTTCAATCC
Source organism: Bradyrhizobium sp. UFLA05-153 (assembly GCF_054185185.1). Classification (NCBI taxonomy): domain Bacteria; kingdom Pseudomonadati; phylum Pseudomonadota; class Alphaproteobacteria; order Hyphomicrobiales; family Nitrobacteraceae; genus Bradyrhizobium; species Bradyrhizobium sp. UFLA05-153. The sequence continues at coordinate 106,714 of NZ_JBBIAM010000012.1, read as the reverse complement.
CGCGCCGGTGACTTAAGTCGCGAATTCAGACGCGGGCAGCACGCTCAGGCGTCATCGCCCGGCTTGACCGGGCGATCCAGTATTCCAGAGACCGTGACGAATACGGAGAAGCCGCGGCGTACTGGATTCCCCGCTTGCCGCCTACGCTAAAGCTTCGGCGAGCCAACGTTTCCGGCGAAGCCTTGGCGTAGCCGGGTCGCGGGGAATGACGGCGGAGTGAAAGGCAAAACGCCGGCGATGCGACGCACCTTTCAAATCGCCTCCAACCCCCGCACTTCCTTTTCCGCGACCTTCACCAGCGGCTTGACCGCCTGGTCCTCCCGGCCGAGCACCACGCCCGAGGCCAAGGCACGCGCACGCCCTTCATGGCGTGGCGCCCGCGCCTTGAGCGCTGCGTCGACAGCCATGTCGCGATGCGCGACAAAATCGTTGAGCGAGCCAAACGCGTTCTGAATCTTTTTCAGATGCCTGGACAACGCTGCCACCTGCTTCCGTTCGCTCCGAGACTGAAAAAGACTTTCAAAGAACTCGATCGCATATCTGATCTTCTTGGCCCTGATGCGCAGCTTGTGCCGCTCCCGGGCAGACATCTCGTCGAGATGCCGTCCCTGCTTGCGCAGCTTCTTGATGCGGCGATGCAGCAGCCTGCCGGCGAATTTGCGGATCGGCGTCTTCGCATCTTCAGTCGCAATCGTTTGGTCGGCCTCGATCCATTGCAGCGTATCGACCAGCAAGGACCGGTAGTGCTGCGTGTTGACGGCTTCTTTTGCGCGCGCGAAAGCGCGCTCGCGCCTGGCACAGAACTCCTTCTTGATCGCCTTGCCGCCCCTGCGCAACAGCACGTCGCGCGTGGCAGGTTCGATATTCTCCGTCACGAAGACATCGAGCTCACGTGCCGGCGCGAGTTCGTTGGTGAGCCACTTCAGTTCCTGCTTGATCCTGTCCGTGCTCGCCCCGGACAGGACCTTCGAGAATAACGAGATCGCCGCGCGCAGGCGGCGCAATCCCACCCGCATCTGGTGAATTCCTTCCGGATCGCCATTGCGGACGGCGTCGGCGTTACCCGAGAAATGGCGTATCGTTGCGCGACCGATGGTCCGGAAGGCATCACCCGCATTCAAGTCGGCGTTCAAGGCGATGCTTGCGGCGGAAAGAACCGGATGCTCCTCGCCGCGCGCAAGAGCATAACCCCGGTCCGACTTCGATCGCAGATCGAGCTCGGCTTGCGATTTCCGTTCGATCGACCTCGCGACGCGGAACAAATCGACAAGCAGGCCATTCTTGAGTTCCAGTTCAAGCTCCTCGACCGGGTTGGAGTGTTGCCCGGCGACGATACGTCCACGATCGATGGCGAGTTCGATCTCACTTTTCCTGGTGCGAAGCGGCAACGTGATGCGGTGCACCGATGTCTCGAACACGGGTTTCAGCTTGCGACGCAACTTCCCGGATGCAAACGGCTCGAGCGGAGTGCCCTGCGCCTTGCCGAGGTTCGGCGCACCGTTCTTGATCTCCGCCTCCCATTCGCCGCGGCCGAACTGCGCACCGTTGGCCGATTTGACCGTCTGGACGTGCCTGTCGCCGTCATCGCGCACGCGCAGCGTGAGGCCGTGCCGTTTCAGCTTGCATTTTCTGGTATCGAAGTATGTCGACACCAGATCGTTCTCGGATCGCGGTCCGATCTTGCCGCCCGCCATGCGTCCGTTCGCCAACGTCTTGAAGTGGCGCACGGGTACGCGGAACTTCAGTTCGGTCTCGACAGCCATTCTGCTCTCCCGAGTTGGCTGCCGATAACGCGCGAGACGCGGCGGGGGTACCACAGGTATGAGGCCATTTGGGGCGCGCGTAACTACTCTCGCCGACTGGCGACAGGTCGCATGCGACGGACCTCCGCGAAACCGTCCTGAAACGCAGCGGCACGGCGTTTCCGGATCGCTTCATCGCGCTTCACATCTCGCAACCAAATATCTCCGCTCACGCTGCGCGGATTTGCGAACCTGTTCAGGCGTTATCGCGACCAACTCTCCGAGTGCTCATCTTCCCAAGGAGACTTGCAATGCGGATTCTTTCGATGATTGCCATTGCCGGCGCGATGATTGCCAGCACTGCCGGCGCATTTGCCGGCGAGCTTCCCTCTTACGAAGTGAACTCATTTCCGATTTCTGCGACGCAGGTCCAGTTGCTCGGCGCCACTGGCGTTCAGGAGCAGGCCTCCACGCCGATGCTGACCGTCGAAGGCATGCCCGCCTCGCCCGCGCAGATCACAGTGCTCTCGCCGCGCGTCAGGGTAGTCGCGAGCGCAAACTCGGACAACGAGTCCCGCTAATCGGCGGTCGCGGCGCGCTCGATGGCGCGCCGTATACGGAAATAACGCAAGCGGTCGGATGATCAGGAGAAAACGCGCTATTGCGGCCGGCATCGCCGGGTTCGTGATCGCAGCCCTTGTGATGATGTGGCCGCTGCCGCTGCTCTTCTATGCCCTCATCCTGGAAGAGATTTTTCCGAGCCGGATCGCGTGGGACGGCCACACCGCATGGAAGCGCTGCGACAGCGCGATCGCGGGACGCACGTCGTGGCCTGGTACGCCCAGCACAGCCTGCGAAGCCATGCATTTGTGTGCCAACGAGGCCCCGTTATCCGGCGCCCAGGAAAAATTGCTCAAGCAAGCCATTCGCGCGACGCCTGGGTGCAAGCCGCCGTAAAAGATCGTGCACACGTCAATCGCGCGCGTTCCGCGCGGATCAGATCAGACCGCACATTGGCTGAAACGCCTTACGTCATGCTGCCCGGCATGAAGCAGCGGACGCGTGGGTGGCCGTCGACATAGTGCTTCCACACCATGGTGCGGCCGATCTTGTTCGGCTCGGTGATGACGGCGCCGTCAGGCACCACGACCCATTCGTCGTCGATGTGCACGCGATAATGGCCGTTGTCGGACTCCCAATCGACGTCGGCCATGACGTAGCCATCGGCGTCCGAGCAGCATTGCCCGTATTGGCTGTGCAGGCTCTCGAACCAGGGCTTGAGCGGTGAATTGGCATAGCGCCCGTCGTCGCGCGCGAACGCGGTCGTAGCCAGCATGATCACGCCAAGCACGAGTGCGGCACAATGTCTTGCAAACATTCCTTCGTCTCCGCGGGTCGGTGTCACCGCGGGGCGCAAGCGCCGCTATTCGTCTGCCACGGACCGGCAGGCGTGGAGAAATAGCGATTCGCTCCCCCAGCAGCTTTCCCGACCACTATGCAAAACGGGCGCCAAAACACATTCCGGGGAACTACTGTTGGGGACATCGGCGGCGTGCGCCTTTGGACTCATGCAAACAGGACTGCATTCCCATTAGCTGTCGCTTTTCGCCGTCATTGCGAGCGCAGCGAAGCAATCCAGAGATTTATCCGCGGAAAGATTCCTGGATTGCTTCGCTGCGCTCGCAATGACGAGATCGGGGCGCGTGCGATCCACGACTCCAACTGTCATCGCCCGCCTTGTGCGCAATTGCGCACTGGGGGCGGGCGATCCGGTATTCCAGAGGCAGTGCGAGGATACGGAGAAGCCGCGGCGTACTGGATTCCCCGCCCTCGCGGGGAATGACAGCGGTGTGCGGGGAAAGACCTGAAACCAACGACCCGCGCGACCAGCGTCGCGGCGCGCGCCCTACTGCTTCATCGGCGCCATCATCGCGCCGCCTTTCTTCGCGGCGGGCGCTGGCGGCTTTGCGGCGACGGCTTGCGCGGGGAGATATTTTGCGACGATGGCAGGATCGAGCTGCGCGATGTTGGCATCCGGCAGGCGCGTCCAGGTCTCGTCCTTGCCGAGCAGCGAGATGCCGAGATAGCCGCGCAAGGTGAGCGTCTGACCATCCGGGCTGACCTTCATGTTGGCCTTCCAGATGTTGCCGTCGCGCGGATTGAGCACGTTGCCGCCTTCGTACTTCAGGCCATCACGCTTCATGTCGCGTACAAAGGACAGGCCGAGCACCGGCGCATTCTTGCGATCATCCGTGCATTTGGTGCAGGCCTCGTTCGGATCATCGCCCGGACGCGGGAAGGTCTTTGCGATCACACCTTCGAAGATGCCGTTGTGGTCGATGAAGAGAAACCACCCGACCTGCTTGCCGTCCTCGATCTTCTGCCAGAGGCCCGCAGCCGTGGGCTGCTGGGCCTGCGCTGCGACGGGCCGCGGCATCGCGAGCGACAGCGCGAGGCCGAGCGCGACGAGCGAGAGCAGTCGGAAGCTGGAAAAGATATTCCGCATTATGATCACCTGGTTAACCCACGACTGGAATGGCCGCAGACTAAGGCTATTTCGCGAAGGGTTCCAGCACCAGAAACATGGGAGAGATGCTCTCCCCGTTCCGGCCCGGATCAATTGACTCCGAGCTTCTTTTGCAGGCTGGACGAGGACGTCGTGTACTGGAACACCAGCCGCTTCTCCGGATAGACGTAGCGATGGGCTTTTTGCGCCATGAGCGCGCCCTCGTGGAATCCGCACAGGATCAGCTTGATCTTGCCCGGATAGGTGTTGATGTCGCCGATCGCGAAGATGCCGGGGACGTTGGTCTCGAACGCTGATGTCTCGACCGGCACCAGATTGTTCTCGAGCGCAATGCCCCAGTTCGCGACCGGGCCGAGCTTCATGGTGAGCCCGAAGAACGGCAGCATGGTGTCACAGGCGATCTCGGTGACGCTGTTGTCGTTGCCCTTGATCGTGGCGCCGGCGAGCTTGCCGTCAGAGCCGGACAATGCAGTGACCTGACCAAGCTTCAAATCCATCTTGCCTGCGGCCACCAGCGCGCGCATCTGCTCGACGCTGTGAGGCGCGGCCCGGAATTCATCGCGACGGTGCAGCAGCGTGATGCGCTTAGCCAGCGGATGCAGATTGAGCGTCCAGTCGAGCGCGGAATCGCCGCCGCCGACGATCAAGATCTCCTTGTCGCGAAACTGCTCCATCTTGCGCACGGAGTAATGCACCGAGGTGCCTTCATAGGCTTCGATTCCCGGCACCGGCGGGCGCTTGGGCTGGAACGAGCCGCCGCCGGCGGCGATCACCACCACCTTGCATTCGAACACCTTGCCGGCATCGGTGGTAACGCGGAACGCGGGATCGCCGATCTTCTCCACCTTCTCGACCATCTCGCCGAGATGGAAGGTCGGATGGAACGGCTTGATCTGTTCCATCAGCGCTCCGGTGAGGCCCTGCCCCGAGACATGCGGAATGCCGGGAATGTCGTAGATCGGCTTCTCCGGATAGAGCTCGGCGCACTGGCCGCCGACCTTGTCGAGGATGTCGACGAAATGCGCCTTCATGTCGAGAAGGCCAAGCTCGAAGGCGGCGAACAGACCGCAGGGGCCGGCGCCAATAATCAGCACATCGGTTTTGATCGCGTCGCTCATGTCGTCTCTTTATCGGTCGTTATCGGTTGGACGGCGCCCGGCAGGCAACGGAAAGGGCAGTTCCTGTCTAGCCAAGGCCGACGGCCCAGGGAAGGCATAAAAGCATTGGCCGCCTGCCGGCAGGGCTACTTGCCGGGACAGGATAACTGGGATGTAACGGCGGAGGAAATGACGGAGATCAACCGGTGAATGCACCAAGCCGCCTGGATTCAGCGCCGCGACTTGCGGATTTCCCCTATCGCCTCAGCGACAATGTGCGCTTCGGCGATCTCGATCCCAACCAGCACGTCAACAACGCCGTCTATGCCACCTATTTCGAGACCGGCCGCGTCACGCTGATGAAGGACCCGAAGATCGGGCTGACGCCGCCGGGGCTCGCCTGGATCATGGTGCGGCTCGACATCCATTTCCGCGCCGAGCTGCGCTGGCCGGGCACGATCGAGCTTGGGCTCGGCGTCGTGAAACTGGGACGGACGTCGGTGACCTTCGAGCAGGTCGTGTTCTCCGAAGGCAGATGCGTTGCCTCCGCGATTTCGGTCGGCGTCCTCATCGAAGAGGCCTCGCGGCGGCCGACGCCCCTCACCGCCGAGGTCATCGAGAAGCTCAAGCCCTGGCACAAGCGCGGCATCGAGGTCGCGCCGTCGAAGGTCTAGATTCTTTAGTTAGGCCTGCCGCTCCGGCGTCGACACCACGAGCCCGTCGAGCTCGTCGGACACCTTGATCTGGCAGGACAGGCGCGAGTTCGGGCGCACGTCGAAGCCGAAGTCGAGCATGTCCTCTTCCATCGGAGTCGGGCTGCCGACCTTCTCGCGCCAGGCTTCGTCGACATAAACGTGGCAGGTCGCGCAAGCGCAGGCGCCGCCGCATTCGGCCTCGATCCCGGGAATGGCGTTGCGGATGGCGCCTTCCATCACGGTCGCGCCGTTCTCGACTTCTACCGTGCGGGTTTCGCCCTTGTGGTCGACATAGTGGATTTTGGCCATGTGTGCTCGTGCTGCCGGAGTCTTGGGAATGAGGGAGGGTCCGCGCTGTCCTATAACGGGTCGCTTGGCGCAGCGCTAGTGCGCCAGTCTCCGGCAATCCGATGGATTTGGGGACCGCCCTCAGGCGCGGCGCAGGATCGCCTCGATCGCTTCGCGGGCCTCAGTGACCGCCTCCCTCAGCACAGCGAAGGCGCGGGTCGGATTGTCACCGGTCCGGATTGCGCATTCGAGTTCAGCGGCTGCGTCCGCCACCGCAAAGGCGCCGATTCCCCGCGCCGAGCCTTTCAGCATGTGCGCCAGCGCGGGTGCATCTGCGGGGAGCGCCGCCATCGCCGCGATCAGGCGGCTCGACTGCTCCACGAACATCGCGAGCACCTCGGATTCGAGTTCGGCATCCCCGAGGGTCATGCGCGCGAGATGGTCGAGATCGAGGGGATGGTCGAGCGGAGCAAGCGGCGGCGAGGGCATCCAGTCCATCCGTTGCAGATCAGGCATCATGGCGCGGGCCCCGGCATCGCTGGCAACGCGCCGGTCTGGCGGCGAAGCTTTCGACCTAACCCAACCACGGAAATGGTTAATGGAACGTTATGCCTATTTTACCCAATTCCGCCCTCATATTGACGAAAAGTTGCCGCAATCCGCAGAGTTCCGTGGAAAATTTCATTTATTGCTAAGGCCTTACGGCCCGATCCTGTTAACGATGATTAAGATTGTCTTAATCGCGGCCATTTCATTCGCAGCGCTCTGCCAATAGGATGTTGCGGAAATTGGCGGACAAGCCGTCTCGGGTGGAGGACGGCAATGGATCCGCGTTAGCGGCATGCACCGGTCTGTGAGCTTGCGGAATGCGCGGGCCTCGCGGGGGACGTGTACAAGTAACGAGGGCTCAAACTGAACATGGCGAATACTCCCAAGAAGGTCAAAGACCCCACGGAAGTCGCGCTTTCTGCAATCCAGGAAGCCCTGAACATCAGCGACACGGCTGCGGACACCAGCCGCGCCTCTGCGGTACGGACCGAGAATGGGCCTCCGGCGCTGCCGCCTCCCGTGTTCGACGAGCCGACCTTCGAGGCGCGCCCTGCCGCGACCGATCGGCCGGTGTTCGACCCGATCGAGGAGCCGCGCACGCCGCGCCGCGCCGCCAATGACGACCGCGAGACCATCGGCCAGCTCCTCCAGGCGCTTCAGAAGGGCCGCCCTGCCCGCAGCGTCTACACTTTCGCAACTGTCTTCGCCGGGATCTGGCTTGCGGCCTGCGCCGCGCTGACCGTCGGCTTCCTGCCATCGATCCATGCCGCCATGGGCCAGAGCGGCGGCGTGCTGGTCATCGCCGGCCTCGTCGCGATGTTCTTCGCGCCCATCATGCTGTTCTACTTCCTCGCGAGCCTCGTCTGGCGCGGCCAGGAAATGCGCATGATCGCGCAGGCCATGGCGCAGGTCGCGATCCGCTTCTCCGAGCCGGAGGGTTCGGCTTCCGATTCCATGGTCACCGTCGGCCAGGCCATCCGCCGCGAGGTCGCGGCAATGGGCGACGGCATCGAGCGCGCGATCGCGCGCGCCGGCGAACTGGAGACGCTGGTCGCGAACGAAGTCGCCGCCCTCGAGCGCGCCTACAGCGACAACGAAGTCCGCATCCGCGCCCTGCTCCAGGACATCGCCCATCAGCGCGACAACCTCGTCGGCCAGGCCGAGCAGGTCCGCAGCGCCATCTCCGGCGTGCAGATCGACCTGCGCCACGACATCGCGCTGATCTCGGACGCGATCGCCTCACGCGTCGACGAGGTCGCAAAATCCATCACCGGCGCCCTGGAAGAGCGCGGCGCCCACATCACGCAGGCGCTGAGCAATGCCGGCGATAACATGATCCTCGCGCTCGGCGAGCGCGGCGGCGACCTGCTCGACCGTCTCGAGGAAGCCAGCAACGAGACCACGCGCGCGGTCCTCGACGCCAGCGAGCGGCTGACCACCAGCCTCAACTTCAAGACCGGTCACGTCCACGACGAGTTCGTCGACCTCGCCGACCGCGTCCACGAGATGCTGAACGAGCGCATCGATCGCATCACCGGCGAGTTCGAGCAGCGTTCGTCGGCGATCGTCGACGGCATCTCGGAGCGTACCGAGCAGGTCCACGACTCCCTGAAGAATTCCTCGGACTCGCTCCTGCTCGAGCTCGAGCTGCGCAGCAACGACCTCTCCGCCAAGATCGACGACGCCGGCAACCGGCTCGCCGGCCACATCATGACGAGCGGCGACAAGGCGAGCGAGGCGCTCGACGCCACCGTCAACACGCTGGTCGCCAAGGTCGTGAGCCAGACCGAGACCGCGCACGATTCCCTCTCCCTGCAGATGAGCGCGTTCGACGAGCTGGTGAAGAACCAGGGCGCCGACCTCGTGGAGAGGTTCGCTCGCGACTCCGGCACGCTGGGCGCGCTGATCACCCGCCACATCTCCGAGTTCGACCGTACGGTGAAGACCTTCGGCGGCGAGATTGTCGAGCGCATGGGCCAGCGTACGACCGATATCGCCGAGACGCTGAAGACCTATGTCGACAATTTCGACACCCGCCTCACCTCGAACGGCGGCGAGATCACCGCGGCGCTCGACCAGCGCCTGGTGCAGTTCGAAACCACGCTCGGCGAACGCGTCACCAATCTTGACGGCTCGCTCGGCAGCAAGCTCGCCAACTTCGACGGTGTGATCGAAGGCCACTTCAAGACCCTCGACGATCAACTCGGCGGCCGGGTCGTCGCGCTGGAACAGTCGTTCGACACGCGCGCGAAGTCCGTCACCGAGACGATCGACAACCGCCTCGGCGCGCTCTCGACGTCCTTGACCGACGGTGCCTCGCAGGCGATCCAGTCGATCGACTCGCGCCTCACCCACCTCACGGCGTCGCTGACCGACGGTGCGACACAGGCGATCCAGTCGATCGACGCCCGCCTGACGCACCTGACCACGTCGCTGACGGGCGGCGCGGCGCAGGCGCTGCAGTCGATGGATTCGCGCTTCACCGAGCTCACGCTCTCGCTGACCAACACGGCGGCGCAGGCGGTGCAGTCGGTCGACTCGCGGCTTACGCTGCTGACCTCCACCCTGTCCGACGGCACCGCGCAGGCGATCGAGGCTGTCGACCGCCGCATCACCGGCGTAACCGAGACGATCGACGGCCGCAGCTCGCTTCTCACCAGCACGGTCGCCGCGCGCTTCCAGGAAATCCACCAGGCCATCGAGACCAAGGTCGGCTCGGTCGCCAACGACATCGACGTGCGCGTTGCGCAGTTCGAGGACCTGCTCGGCTCGCGGGTCGAGGCAGTGGCCGGCCGCATCGAGAGCAGTGGACGCCAGGCCAGCGACGACCTGATGTCGCGCGCGGAGATGATCTCCACCACCATCCGTTCGCATGTCGAGGACGCCGAGCGTTCGCTGACCAACCTCGTGGTCAACACCAGCGAGACCATCCAGACCGGCGCGCGGACCGCCCAGCAGTCGCTTATGACGGTGTCCTCGGACGTCAACGCACAGCTCAAGATGACCTCGTCCGAGGTCGAGCGCGCGCTGACTGCCGTCGGCACGGGCGCAGCGAACTCGATCCTGACCAGCGCCCGCGAGGCGCAGTCGACCCTGGTGTCCGCATCGGGCGAAGCCTCCAACCAGATCAAGTCCCTGTCGGCCGACGTCGAACGCACCCTGTCGGCGGCGGGTTCGGCCACCGCTGCCTCGATCCTGGCCGGCGCGCGCGAGGTGCAGACGTCCCTCATCACCGCTTCCTCCGATGCCGCCAACCACGTCAAGACGCTCACGGCCGACGTGCAGCGCTCGCTGTCGCTGGCCGGCAGCACGACGGCCGAGGCCATCACCGCCGGGGCACGCGACGCACAGAGCACGCTGATCGCGGCCTCGACCGAGACGTCGAACCAGATCAAGGCGCTGTCCTCCGATGTGCAGCGCTCGCTCTCGATGGCCGGCACCTCGACCGCCGAGACCATCACGGCCGGCGCGCGCGAGGCCCAGAACACCCTCGTTACCGCGTCCTCGGATGCCGCCGGCCAGGTCAAGTCGCTCGCGGCCGAAGTGCAGCGCTCGCTGTCGCAGGCAGGCCAGTCCACCGCGGAGACGATCACGACCAGCGCCCGTGACGCGCAGAGCACCCTGCTCGCGGTCTCGGCCGAGCAGACCGGCCAGGTCAAATCGCTCGCCGCCGAGATGCAGCGCTCGCTGGCCATGGCCGGCGGCGCCACCATCGAGGCGCTCACGGCCGGCGTCCGCGACGCGCAAGGAACGCTCGTCACCGCCTCCTCGGAAGCGGCGAGCCAGATCAAGTCGCTGTCTTCAGACATCGAACGCACGCTCACCGCGGTCGGCGCCGATACCGCGGCGGCGATCCTCAACAGCGCACGCGAGGCGCAGTCGTCGCTGACCGCGACGTCGGCGGATACAGCCAGCCAGATCCGCGCGATCTCGACCGACATCGAGCGCGCGCTCGGCACGGCGACCTCGAACGCCACCAACGACATCCAGACCAGCGCACTGAACGCCCAGAATGCGCTGATCACCGCCTCGAACGAGGCGAGCGCGCGGGTCAAGTCGAGCTCGGCCGACGTCGAGCGCTCGGTGCTCGCCGCCAGCGGCTCCTTCGGCCAGGCCATGACGGCCAAGACCGACGAGATCGTCACCTATGTGCAGCAGCAGGCCGACCGCCTGTCGAACCTGATCGACGCCAAGCGCGGCACGCTGGTGGACGCGATCGGCTCGAAGACCAGCCAGCTCACGCTCGACATCGACCGCGTCACCTCCGACGCGCTGAAGTCGATCGAGACGCGCGGCCAGGCGTTCTCGCAGTCGATGTCGGGCAACGGCAACGAGGTCGCACGCACCATCAACGCGGCGAGCGAAGTCGCGACCGGCGCGGTCAACAAGTCGCTCAGGGACCTCGAGCAGGCCTCGCGCGCGGCGATCGACCAGTCGCGCCAGGTCTCGATCGCGGCGGTCACCGAGATGCAGGAGACCAGCAAGATCCTGCGCACCGACACCGTCGCCCTGTTCGAGCGCCTGCGCGAAGGCAACATCCTCCTCCAGGAGGTGCTGACCGGTGCGCACGACAACCTCAACTCGCTCGAGCGTGCGCTGGTGACCCGCGTCGCCGACTTCGTCTCGGCGATGAACGACGTCACTGCGCGCAACGGCGCGGCGACGCAGAACCTCGAAGAGCAGCTCAACGTCTTCAACACCAAGACCACGAAGGCGCTGGTCGACCTCGGCGAGCTCTCGACCCAGTTCGACGCGCACGGCAAGGCGCTGGTCGATGCCGCCGCTGTCGTCGAGCAGAGCAACAAGAACACCACCGCCTCGCTCGCCGAGCGCAAGCAGGCGCTGGAATCGCTGGTCACCACGATCGACCTGCGCACCGCCGATCTCGACCAGCGGCTGTCGCGCTTCACCGGCCTGCTCGATGAGTCGCTTGCCGCTGCGGAAGAGCGTGCCCGCGACATCGCGCGCGTCGTAGCGGAGACCGCCGGTGCGGGATCTGCCGCGATCACCCGCCAGTTCGAGGCGGTGCGCGTGGCTTCCGAAGAGGAGCACCGCCAGACCATCGACGCGATGCACGACATCTACCGCCAGACCACCGACGAGGCGGACACGATGTTCAAGCAGTCGGCCGAGAAGTTCGGCAACCTCGTCGCCAGCATGAAGCAGATGGCGTTCGAGATGCACAACGAGCTCGAGGCCACGCGCAACGAGCTGCGCCGCGGCGTGCTCGAGATGCCGCAGGAGGCCGCCGAAAGCACCGCGCAGATGCGCAAGGTGATCGTTGACCAGATCGAGGCCCTCGCCGAGCTCAACCGCATCGTCGCCCAGCACGGCCGTGGCCTCGACGTCACGACCGCGGGCCGCGCCTCGGTTGCGCGTCAGGAAGAGCCGATGCTGGCGACCGCCGTCAGCCGCGGCACCGAAACGCGCATCCGCGACACCGGCAGCGCGTCGACCCTGCCGCCGCCGGACCTCGGCGTGCCCGCCTCTCGCCGCACTGAAGCCCCGCCGGTCGCGCCGGCCGGCAACGACCAAAGCCGCGACGGCTGGCTGTCGGATCTGTTGAACCGCGCCGATACCGGCCCGGCGGCTCCGACGGGCCGTGAGGCACCGCGCGGCCGTCCGCAGCAGCAGCCGCCTCAAGCGCCGCAAGGTAACGGCAATCCGCTGGAGTCGCTGTCGCTCGACATCGGCCGGCTGATGGACCGCAACCTCGCCGCCGAGATGTGGGACCGCTACCAGCGCGGCGAGAACAAGGCCTTCACCAAGCGCCTCTACACGCCCGCCGGCCAGAAGGCTTTTGACGAGGTCGCCCGCAAGTATCGCGCCGACCGCAACTTCAAGGGCACGGTCGACCGCTACATCTCGGAGTTCGAGCGTCTGCTCGACGAAGTCGCCCGCGACGGCCGCGGCCCGCAGGAGCTGCGCGGCCACCTGACCTCGGAGACGGGCCTTGTCTACACGCTACTCGCTCACTCGGCGGGACGGCTGGGGTAAGCGGCAGACAGCAACGAACTAGAATGCGGAGGCCTCGCGGCCTCCGTTTTCGTTCGACGAAGCCACGCAACAGAAACTGCAATTCGTGATGTCACCGCAGCTGATGGACATTGCACTACACATCAGCCATCGCACGCGCGACCTATCCGTCATCTGCAGCCGGCTAGGCCTCACGCCGGCAATCATGTGGACGGCGGGCGACGAACGGCAAACTCCCAAGGGAACGCGCATTGGCGGTCGAGGCACGGGATCCTATTGCTCGATCCCTTTTGGAAGAGACAAGCGCGAGCCGCTCGCAAAGCGACGACCGTACTTAGGCGGCTCAATCCGCATCGTCGCGCTCTTAGAACATTGTCCGCAACTGGGGGCCCGATCAGCCTCTTCGTCGGATGGTTCTGCGACGAGCACGCCGGCGATACTCTTGAATTTCAACTCCTGAGGGAAGCGGCCGACTTGCGCATCGCCATCGATTTGAACATCTACGCTCCGGACAGTTCGAAGACCCGATTCCGCAAACGGTGAGCCTACTGCCGCTTCTGCCCCTGCGCAGCCTGAGCTGGCGCTGTGGCGCGCGCATTAGCAGGTGCAGGTGCAGGCGCCGGCTTCGGTGGTTCGGCCGGCGGCGGGGCCTGTTGCGCGCTGCTGTTGCTGGCGCCGAACAGGACGCGGGTCGGGTTGCGGTCAAAATTGTTCACGGCGCGGCTGATGTCGCCGAGGGTACGGCGGCCGTCGGTCATGAGCGCGCCCGAGCGCTTGTCGAAATCATCGGCAAGCTCGCGGATCGACTTCACGGCCTGGAAGAGTTCACCGCCATCCTTGCCGCCGGCGAGCGTGTTGAGGCCGAGCATGAGGCTGTCGGCCTTGAGCATGACGCCGTCGACCTTGCCCATGACGGCATCGATGCGCTCGGAGTTGCGCGCCAGCGAGGTGGTGAAGGTCTCGAGATTCTTCAGCGAGTTCTTCACCGACTCCTGATTGTCCGCGACGAGCTTGTTGATGTTCTGCAGCGTGCCGCGGATCGCCTCGGTGACGTCCTGGAGCTTGTTGGGGTCCGCGGTGAGCGTCGGGATGCCGTCCTCGTCGAGCGGCGGCGGCGGGGCCGCCTCCTCGCCGCCCTTCAGCGAGATTGCGGCGACGCCGGTCAGGCCCTGGAATTCGAGGCCGACCAGGGTGTCCTTGCGGATCGGGGCGTTGTTCTCGACCATGGCGAGTGCGACAACCCGACGCGGGTTGTCCAGCTTCACCGAGACCACCTCCCCCACCCGGATACCGTTGAAGTTGACGCTGCCGCCGTTGCGCAGGCCCGCCGCCGGACCCTCGAACACGACCCGCAGGGGGCTGCGCTGCTTGGTGGTGTGCAGCGACTGGAACCACAGCACGAAGCCGATCGCCGCGGCGATCACCGCCAGCGTAAACGACCCGATCAGCACGTAATTCGCCCGCGTTTCCATGAAGTGCTCCGGATATTCAGCTCATGACCGCGCGGGCGCGCTTGCCATGGAAATACTGCCTCAACCAGGGATGCTGCGAGGCCTGCATGTCGGCGATCGACCCTGCCGCAATGATCTTACCGTTCCCTAAAACGGCGATGCGGTCGCAAGCTGTGTAAAGGCTGTCGAGGTCGTGCGTTACCATGAAAACGGTCAGGCCCAAAGTGCGCTGGAGCGTCCTGACCAGCTCGTCGAAATCGCCGGCGCCGATCGGATCGAGGCCCGAGGTCGGCTCGTCCAGGAACACGAGCTCGGGGTCGAGCGCCAGCGCACGGGCCAGCGCGACACGCTTGATCATGCCGCCCGACAGCTCCGACGGAAAGCGCTCGGCGACCTCCGGCTTCAGGCCCACCATGGCGAGCTTGGCCATGGTGATCTCGTCCATCAGGCGCTGCGAAACCTTCAGATATTCGCGCATCGGAAACTGGATGTTCTGCCGCACGGTCAGCGAGGAAAACAGCGCCCCCTGCTGAAACAGCACACCCCAGCGCCGCTCGACGCCGCGGCGCTGCGAGCTATTGGACGAATCCAGATCCACGCCGAACACTTCGATACGGCCGGCGACCTTCGATACGAGGCCGATGATGGTGCGCGTCAGCACCGACTTGCCGGCGCCGGACGGGCCGACGAAACCGAGGATCTCGCCGCGCTTGACGTCGAGGTTCAGCCCGTCGAGCACGCGCGTCGCGCCGAACTGCACGGTGATGTCGCGGACGCGGATGATGGGGTCCTGGATTTCGGGTGCCATCATCACATCCCGATCGATGCAAAGAAGATCGCGAACACGCCATCCATGACGATGACGAAGAAGATGCCCTTCACGACCGACGAGGTGGTGTGCTGTCCGAGCGATTCCGCGCTGCCCTGCACGGCAAGGCCTTCGACGCAGGCGACGATGCCGATCACCGCCGCCATCACCGGCGCCTTCACGATGCCGACGATGAAATGATCGATCGAGATCGCATCGCGCAAGCGCAGCAGGAAGGCTTCGGGATCGACGCCGCCATAGAGCCAGGCGACGAGCCCACCGCCGTAGAGCGCGGCCATCGCGCCGAGGAAGGCAAGGATCGGCAGCGCCAGCACCAGCGCCAGCATGCGCGGCAGCACCAAGACCTCGATCGGATCGAACCCCATGGTGCGCAACGCGTCGATCTCCTCGCGCATCTTCATCGAGCCGAGCTCGGCGGTGTAGGCGCTGCCGGAGCGTCCGGCGATCATGATCGCGACCAGCAGCACACCGATCTCGCGCAGCACCAGCACGCCCAGCATGTCGACGACGAAGATGTCGGCGCCGAACCTGCGGAAGTGGAAGATGCCCTGCTGCGCGATGATGCAGCCGATCAGGAAGGTGATCAGCACGATGATCGGCACCGCGCGCCAGCAGACCTGCTCGAGATGATGCACGGTCGAGGTCAGACGGAACGAGCGCGGGCGGATCAGTACGCGACCGCTGGCTGCGAGCACCGCGCCGAGCATGTCGACGAGATCGGTCACGGTCCCGGTGAGGCCGGCGACACCGCGGCCGATCTGCTCCAGCATGCCGGTGATGGTAATGGCGCCGGTCTCGATGACCGGCGTCGCCTTGACCCGCCGCACCTCGTCGACGAGGCTCGAATAGTTCGCCGAGAGCCCTGCGATCTGGGCCTCGGCTGCACCTTGCGTCAGGCTACGGCGTAAGCGCTCGATCAGCCAGGCGCCGAAGGTGTCGAGCTTGGAGACCTCGGAGACGTCGATGAAGATGTTCGGCCGGCTGCCGGCAAGCTTCTCGGCGTCAGCCACCATCCGCTCGAGGGCCGGCGCGAAGCTCGCGGTCCAGGCTCCCGTGGCGCAAAGTGCCAGCGAGTTGCCCTTGGCAATCCGCTCCAGCTTTGGATCGCCGTTCAAGATGTCCGCTCCCTAGCGAAGGGTTCGGATGAGAAGAGATGGTTGCGCACGCGCCCTTACCTTGAAGAAGGTATCCCCAACCAGCCATAGTTAGTTGCATCAGGTAACCAGCCGGTTCAGAAATTGCCAGAGTTCTAAATGACTTCCAGCAAACTTCCAATGTTGGCGGCGCGAATCGAGCGCTTCCCGATCGCCGGCCTCTTCACAATCAGCCGCGGCGCCAAGACCGAGGCCGTGACCGTCGTGGCCGAGGTGAGCCGGGGCGACCTGACCGGCCGCGGCGAATGCGTGCCCTACGCGCGCTATGGGGAGACCCCGGAGGCCACACTGAGGGCGCTCCAGGCCATGCAGGAGGCGATCCGGGGCGGACTGGACCGGCGCGCCCTGCAGGCCGCGATGGGCCCTGGGGCGGCCCGCAACGCCCTGGACTGCGCCCTGATCGATCTGGAGGCCAAGGAGGCGGGCCTGCGGGCGTGGAACCTGCTCGACCGCCCGGTTCCGGGGGAGCGCACCACCGCCTACACGATCTCACTGGGCACCCCTGAGGCGATGGCCGAGGCGACGGCCAAGGCGGCGCACCGCTCGCTCCTGAAGATCAAGCTCGGCGGGGAAGGCGATCCTGAAAGGATCGCCGCAGTGCGGAAGGCCGCCCCCGAATCGGAACTGATCGTCGATGCCAACGAGGCCTGGACGCTGGCCAATCTCGAGCAAAATCTGGCTGCCTGCGCCGACGTCGGTGTCACCCTGGTGGAGCAGCCGCTGCCGGCCGGCCAGGACGAGGCGCTGGCGCGCATCAGGCGGCCGCTCGCCGTCTGCGCCGACGAGAGCGTGCATGACCGCACCTCGCTCGCGCCCCTGCGCGAGCGCTACGACGCCGTCAACATCAAGCTCGACAAGACCGGCGGCCTGACCGAAGCGCTCGCGATGGCCGATGCTGCGCAAGCGCTGGGATTCGAGATCATGGTCGGCTGCATGGTCGCGACCTCGCTGTCGATGGCGCCCGCAATGCTGGTGACGCCGCAGGCGCGGTTCGTCGATCTCGACGGGCCGCTGCTGCTGGCAAGGGATCGCGATCACGGCCTGCGCTATGACGAAAGCCTCGTCTATCCGCCGGAGGCATCGCTCTGGGGATGAGCGAACAGGCGGTGCCGCGCAGTCCACATCAGCATTGCGCCCGTGCCGGCCATCGCGGCCATCAGGTAATACAGCGCCTCGCCATAGCGCGCGTAGATCGCGCCCGAGATGATCGAGGTCGTCGAGCTCAACAGCCCGCTGGTCGCCGCGTAGTAGCCCTGCCCGCGCGCCATCTGATGCGCGGGCACGTGACGCACCAGCAGGTTCATGACCCCGACCTGGGTGAGGCCAAAGCTCAGCCCGTGTGCGAGCTGGACCATCGCAAGCACTGCGACTGGAGGCTCCTGCGC
Source organism: Bradyrhizobium sp. UFLA05-153 (assembly GCF_054185185.1). Lineage (NCBI taxonomy): Bacteria > Pseudomonadati > Pseudomonadota > Alphaproteobacteria > Hyphomicrobiales > Nitrobacteraceae > Bradyrhizobium > Bradyrhizobium sp. UFLA05-153. Next base: position 89,021 of record NZ_JBBIAM010000012.1, on the reverse strand, counting down.
TGTGATCGACCAGCGCGCCACCGCACTCAGGCCGCCGATCACCACCAGCAGAGAGGGATGCAGCGAAAGCCGCGGCGACACCGCAAAGACGATGATCTCCGCGAACACGCCGAGCGCCCACAGGCCGGCGATCGTCAGCCCGCCGAGCCCGTGAGCCTGCCAGTTGATCGAGGCAAAGGTGTAGTAGGCGGTATGGCTGCTCTGGATCAGCGCCGCCGAGGCGATGATCGCGAGGAAGCTCGCATCGCGCAGGAGGCGCTTGCCGCCATGCGCGGCTGCGCTCTTTCGTCGCGACTCATCCAGCGGCTGAAGCGAAAGGCCGGTGAAGGCAGTGAGCGCCGCAAGCGCGACGATGATCCAGATCAATTCGCGCGCGGCGATCACATCGACCAGGAGCCCGCAGGCGAGCGCGCCGGCGATGAAGGCCACCGAGCCCCATAGCCGCAACGGCCCGTAGTCGAGCTTGTAGCGGGCGACGCCGCGCAGCGCATAGGCGTCCGTCAGCGGCAGCAGCGGCGTCCAGAAGCAGCAGGTGACGATGTAGAGCAGCAGCACCGGCAGGGGCTGATGCTGCGTGCCGACCAGCGCGAAGCCGATCGCCGACGCGAATGCGGTCAGGATCAGTGCCGCGCGCACGGCCTGGCGCCGCTCGGCGAAGCCGGTCACGAAGGGCAGTGTGGTGAAGCGCGTCACCGCAGGGACCGCGCTGATGATTCCGATCCAGGCCGGCTCGATGCCGACCGCCTTCAGCCACACCGTGAAGAAGGGCAGATGCGTGCCGAGGACGGCGAACGAGACGCTGTAGAACAGTGCCAGGTACACGGCGAATCGCCGGCCTTGCGCCGCTGCGATGGGGATTTGTGATTCGCTCTTCATCAAACCAATTGCGATTCGGTCGATATCGTGATGATCGTTACTGTAACGCGCACTGATTTGCGCGACGAGATTGCCATGGCCACTGAAGCATTCGCCCTCTCGCCTATGTCTGCCCGCGCGGCCGAGCCGAACGAGCAGGACTACGATGCGATCCGCGAAGCCTTCATGGAGACCGCGCGCGGCCGCTGGTTCCTCGGCGAATACGCCAAGCGCAACCGCAACGCCGACACGCGCATGGTGCTCGACGCGGTCGCAAAGATCGAGGAAACCCTTGCAGCACAGCGCCAACCCGTCGTCGAGGACCGGCTGCCCGAGGCGCTCGTGGCGATCCGCCGCGCCATCCGCGAGGCCGAGACGATCGCGATCGCGGCGTTCGATCCCGCTCTGCTCGAGACCAGCCTCGGGCCGATCCACCGCGGTGTGCGCATCATCAAGGAGATCTCCTGGCGCTGGCGCGAGATCGGCGCCGACGGGCGAATCTGCGACCTGATTGATTCGCAGCTCGCGGCCATCGAGGCCGCCTGCGGTCAGACTTCGACGATCGACCCCCGCACCGACCTCAAGGCCGCCTTCGATCTGCTCAGGGACCATATCGAGCGGGTCGAAACGGGAGACGCGGCGGCGACTCACCCCCCACCTGCTCCGGCGCCCGAGATGCTCGCGATGGCGGATGCCGAGGCGGCGATGGCGGCAAGCGAGCCGCCCGCAGCGGAGATGCCGCGGGCGGTCGCGACAGTTTCCGAGCCTGAGGCCACAGTTGCTGCGGCCGAGGTCGCCGATGAGACGGCCATCAATGAGGCGATGGACGTCGCTGGAGAGACCGGAATCGCTAAGGTCGCCGAAGGCCGCGTCGCGATCGAAGAGAGCGTTGCCGAGCCCGCCCCCCTCGCGGACGCCGCCGACGAGCTTCCGTTCGATGCCGCAGCCGAGGCGGAAGACGAAGCCATTCTCGAGCGGATCGCGGTGGAGATGGCCGCGCCCGATCCCGAGTTCGACGAGGCGATCGCCGAGCCTGTTGAAGTCGCAGCCGCTGTCGAGGCGCCCGTCGCCGCCGGGCCAGACTTGTCCGAGCCAGTCTTGTCCGATCCAGTCTTGCCGGAGCCGGTCTTGCAAGAGCCAGCTTTGCCCGAGTCGATCGCAGCCCAATCGATCGCGCCAGTCGCGCCGTTCGAGCCCGCGGTCGCGATCATGGAGCGCCCGGCGCCAGCAGAGGCCCTGGCAGCTCTACATGCGACGCTACAGGCGGCTTCGCAGACTTCGCCCCTTCCCATGCCCTCGCCGCTGCCGGAGCAGCCGTCGCTCGGCTCGACGATCCTTGCGAGCGGCATGCTGCAAAAGCCCCGCGCAGCCGCCAACGATCCGCTGGCGCCGATCCGTCGCATGACCCAGGCCGAGAAGATCGCGTTCTTCTCGTAAACGCAGCGGGTTCGTGTCAGTCGGAGAATCACGCTGACGCATCTTGCTCCGTCATTGCGAGCGGAGCGAAGCAATCCAGACTTTTCCGCGGAGGGATTCTGGATTGCTTCGCTCCGCTCGCAATGACGGCCTTGAGACAGCGCGCTACAACAACTGTCACCGCAATAGCCCGAGCTCATCCAACAGGCCCAACAATGCCGGCTGACGAAGACACTCTCACCCTCTGGCGGCCAGTCGGACCGAAGGAGCTTGAGCTGATCCAACAAGCGGGCACGCGTAACTTCCCACCGCGCCTGCCGGACCAGCCGATCTTCTATCCGGTCTTGACCGAGGACTACGCGATCAAGATCGCGCGTGACTGGAATGTGCCGGTGAGCGGCGCAGGCTTCGTGACGCGCTTCCGGATCAAGCGGAGCTATTTAGACAGGTACGACGTGCAGGAGGCAGGCGGTCGATCCCATCTGGAATACTGGATCCCTGCACAAGATCTCGACGCATTCAATGCCGCCATCGTCGGGCTGATCGAGGTTGTCAGGAGCTTTCCCTAACCACGGCCGGCGCCAGCGTGACCCAGATCACGTCCGCCGCCTGGGTGACCGGCATCACGTCCCTCTCCCCTGAACGCGGTCTAGCGTCCCCGCAACCAATCTCACATCGAGATTAGTCCCTAGGGGAGCACGCTTATGTTCCGTTTCAAATCGTTGCTGATGTATGCGGGCCTGCTCGGAAGCCTGTTCGGCTTTGCGTGCAGTCCCGTTTCCGCGCAGACCGCGATCGTCGAGCAGGGCAATGCCGCGCCTACCGCGCTGCAAGGCCCGGAGCAGCGCGTCGCGCTGGTGATCGGCAATTCGAACTACCAGAACGCGCCGCAGCTCGCGAACCCTGACAATGATGCGCAGTCGATGGCGCAATTCCTCAACTCCGCCGGGTTCGAGGTGATTTCCGCGACCGACCTGACCCAGAATGACATGCTGAGGGTCGTGCAGGACTTTTCCGCGAAGGTCGCCGCGCGCGGACCCAACACAGTTGCGATGGTCTACTACGCCGGTCACGGCGTGCAGCTTGCCGGCGAGAACTATCTCGTGCCGGTCGATGCAAAGGTCTCGAGCCCCACCGAGCTCGTCAACAACTCGGTGCGCCTCGTCGACGTGATGTCGACGCTCGAGACGATCCCGAGCCGCATGCGCATCGTCATTCTCGATGCCTGCCGCAACAATCCGTTCCCATACCTGACCGACGCCAGTCGTGGCCTTGCCATCGTCGACGCGCCGAACGGCTCGATCGTCGGCTACTCGACTGCGCCGGGCGCGGAGGCACTCGACGGCCGGGGCGGTCACAGTCCCTACACCCAGGCCTTCCTGAACGTCGCGCGCGAACCGAACGTGCCGATCGAGCAGCTGTTCAAGCGGGTGCGGCTGGAGGTGAACCACACCACCGACGGCCAGCAGACGCCGTGGGAAAGCTCATCGCTGACGAGCGACTTCTATTTCTTCGGCGACACCGCGGTTGCCGCCAACCGCCCGCCGGTGAAGTCGCCGGTCGTGCAGATGGCGTCCAACCTGCCGAGCCGCTCCGCGCGGCAGGCCTACGATTACGTGCTCTCCGAGGGCAATCCTGAGTACTATCAGGAGTTCGTCCGGATGTACCCGCACGACCCGCTGTGCGACCACATCCGCTGGCTGCTCGCCAACCTCTTGATGGTGGAAGCCTGGCACAAGGCCGTTCTCGCCAACTCGCCGCTCGCCTACAAGAACTTCCACGACAGCTACGCCAGCAGCCCCTATGCGACGCCGGCATTGAAGCTCCAGGTCGAGCCGAAGAAGATCCCGCTGATGCAGGCGACGCATTTCCTCGCGCCGCAGACCATCGCGCCGACGCTGAAGCTCGGCAATCTCGGTCCGACCAAGTACATCCCACTCGCGCAGCAGGGCAATGGCGGCGCGCAGAACAAGCCGATCCCGATCGACAGCAACGTCATCGGCAAGCTCGGCAATGGCGGCCAGATCGGCACGCCGCCTTCCAACAACCAGCCGAACACCACGCCGTCGCAGCTTCCGGGCAAGATCGTCACCCTGCCTGCGCCGACCAATGGCACGACCAACAACGGGACCGTCGGCAAGATCGTGACGCTGCCGGTAACCAACACCACGAATGCCGGCAACAACGCCAGCAACACCGGCAAGATCGTGACCCTGCCGGTGACGACCGCGGGCAAGGGCGGTTCGAACGTCGACATCAAGAACATCGACGTGAAGACCAACAACGTGCAAAGGCAGAACCAGCCGATCCGGACCAGCAACGGCAATACCGGTATCGTCAAGCAGAACAACAATCCGCCGAACAACATCCAGGCGCGGACCAACCATCCGCAGCTCAACACGATGCCGAACCGGATGGGCGGCGGCGCGATGAACAACAACTTCAAGCCGCAATATGCCCAGACGATGAATCAGGCACCGGCGAACGCCGGCATGAATCGCCGCGTCGGCTTCATGCACTGATCATCACGAACTGCAACAATGACGAAGGGCAGAGCAGCGATGCTCCGCCCTCTCTCCCATGTCAGGGTCGCGTGTGATTAAGTACGATCTCGGTTTTTACCTCTCCCCAGCGGGGAGAGGTAAACGGAGCTCTTCGACTCACACCAACCGACAAAGAATCAGGCCACGAGCTCGGCGAACAAATCGGCGTCGACATTGCCGCCCGAGAGCACGATGACGATGTTCTTGCCGGCAACATCGAGACGCCCCGCGAGCAGCGCGGCGAGGCCGACGGCGCCGCCGGGCTCGACCACCAGCTTCAGCTCGCGATAGGCAAACGCAACGGCCGCGCCGACCTCCGCGTCCGATGCGGTGACGCCGCGCGACAACAGCTTGCCGTTGATGGCAAAGGTCATCTCGCCCGGGATCAGCGCCATCAGCGCGTCGCAGATCGTGCGTCCTGCGGGCGCATGCGCCTCGCGGTGACCTACGGCGAGCGAGAGCTTGTGATCGTCGAACGCTTCGGGCTCGGCCACGACGAGCTGGGCCTGCGGATAGCGGGCTTTCACGGCGGTCGCGACGCCCGCGATCAGGCCCCCGCCGGAGGCCGGCGCCACGACGATATCGGGCGCGATACCGAGCGCCGCCATGTCCTCGGCGATCTCGCGGCCCGCGGTACCCTGCCCTGCGATGACGTAGGGATCGTCATAGGGCCTGACCAGCGTCGCGCCGCGCTTCTCGGCAATGCCGCGTGCGATCGCTTCGCGATCGTCACGGTCGCGATCGTACAGCACGACCTCGGCGCCGTAGGATTTGGTGCGCTCGCGCTTGGAGAGCGGCGCATCCGACGGCATCACGATGGTCGCCTGCATGTCGAGGATCTTTGCCGCGGCCGCCACACCCTGGGCGTGATTGCCTGACGAGAACGCGACCACGCCGCCGCTGCGCTTGTCCTGCGGGATCGAGGACACCTTGTTGAAGGCGCCACGGAACTTGAACGAGCCGGTCCGCTGCAACATCTCCGGCTTCAGGAACACCTTTGCACCGACGAGCTCGTTGAGCACAGGAAAGGACAAAAGCGGGGTGCGGATGGCGAAGGGCGCGATCACGCGCGCTGCGGCATCGATGTCGGCGGGTCCGACCGGGAGGGGCTGTTCCGTCATGGGTAATTTGTATCCCGGCCGCCCACGGCTGGGAAGACACCGCCGCGTGAGAGTATCAGGCGACGAAGCGCGGCTGTTCCCGTCCGCCTGCGTGCGGCAGCACGGCGCCGACGGCCCGGATGCTGTCGACGAAGGCGCGCGCCGAGGCCTCCCAGGTATGATTGGCGGCAAATTCGACGCAGGCCTGCCTGGAAATGTCGAGTGCGGCGAGGCAGGCGCTGCGCAGATCCTCGTCCAGCACCCCGACCGGTGCATCGCCGATCACGTCCCGCGGCCCCTTCACCGGGAAGGCCGCGACCGGCAGACCGCTCGCCAGCGCTTCGAGGAGCACGAGGCCAAAGGTGTCGGTCCGGCTCGGAAACACGAACACGTCGGCCGCGGCATAGATTTCGGCCAGCGCCTCGCCGTGCTTTTCGCCTAAGAAGATCGCCTGGGGATAGGCCTGCTCCAGGCCAGCGCGCGCCGGGCCGTCGCCGACGATCACCTTGGTGCCGGGCAGATCGAGGTCGAGGAATGCTTCCAGATTCTTCTCCACCGCGACGCGGCCGACGCAGAGGAACACCGGCGCGGGAAAGCAGAGATCGATGGCGCGGGGATAGAACAGCTTGTTGTCGACGCCGCGCGGCCACAGCACGACACTGTCAAAGCCGCGCTCGCTGAGCTCACGCGCCAGTGCCGGGGTCGCCGCCATCACGGCGCGGCTGGGCGCGTGGAAGCGGCGCAGCGCCCGCCAGATCAGCGATCCCGGAACCGGCACCCTGGCCCGGACATATTCAGGAAAGCGGGTGTGGAAGCTCGTCGTGAACGGCAGCTTGCGCTGCCGGCAATAGCGGCGGACCATGAGGCCGATCGGCCCTTCGGTCGCGATATGGATACTGTCGGGACGCGCTTCCTCGATAAGCTTTGCGATCTTCGCTGGCCGCGGCATCGCGAGCCGCACGTCGCGATAGCTCGGCATCGCGAAGGTACGGAACGATTGCGGGGTGAGGAAGCTGAACTCGACGTCCAGCGCCTTCGCGGCGTCGGCGAGCTTGGTCAGCGTCCGAACCACACCGTTGACTTGCGGGTGCCAGGCGTCGGTCGCGACCAGGATGCGCATCACGCAGCTCTTGCGGCCACCGGCACGACCGGCGCGGCCTTTCGCAACTGGTCGGCCCAGGTGATGATCTCGAATTGACCGTCGTCATGCTCGGCCAAGGCGGTGCAGCTCTCCACCCAGTCGCCGCAATTCATGTAGCGGATGCCGTTCTCGTCACGGATCACGGCATAGTGGATGTGGCCACAGATCACGCCGTCGGCCTCGTGGCGCCGTGCTTCGGCGGCAAGCGCCTGCTCGAACGCGCCGATATAGTTGACGGCGTTCTTGACCTTCAGCTTCGCCCATTGCGACAGCGACCAATAGGGCACGCCGAAGGCGCGACGGAAGAAGTTGACGAGCCGGTTCACCTGGATCGCGAAATCGTAGGCCTTGTCGCCGAGATGGGCGAGCCAGCGCGCGTTCTGCACCACGAGGTCGAAGATGTCGCCGTGGATCACGAGGTAACGCTTGCCGTCCGCGCCGGTGTGGACGGTGTTTTCGACCACATCGATGCCGCCGAAATGCGTGCCGTAATAGTTCCGCAGAAACTCGTCGTGATTGCCGGGGATGTAGATGACCTTGGCGCCCTTGCGCGCCTTGCGCAGCAGTTTCTGGACGAGATCGTTATGCGATTGCGGCCAGTACCAGCCTGATTTCAGCGCCCAGCCATCGACGATGTCGCCGACGAGATAGATGGTGTCGGCATCGTGGTAGCGCAGGAAGTCGAGCAGAAGATCGGCTTGCGAACCGCGGGCCCCGAGATGAACGTCGGAGATGAACAAGGTCCGAAAGCGCCGTTCGGGACTCTCGTCACTCATATCGTAACTTCCCATGCATCAGCCTGTAACAATGTCCCGTGACAGGGGGATGACCGATTGAACCTGTGAGGCACCCTCAGATACGAATCAAACTTTGCCTCGCCCTCCCCGCGGATATCAGCCGCATGCGACAATCAGGCGACATGGCGTCGCAGACGCCTCCGCAAAACTCCGGGAACCAATAGGTTTATTGGTTAACGCCAGCGGGCCGCGCGCGGCTGCCGCCGCCATCGCGGCCGACGTCAATAGAACTTGTGGAAATGATGGATCGGCCCGTGGCCGTGACCGACGCTGAAGCGGTCGGCCGCCGCAATCGCCGCGCTGATCCAGGCCTTGGCATTGCGCACGGCGGTCGCGAGGTCTTCGCCCTTGGCGAGACCTGCTGCGACGGCAGACGACAGCGAGCAGCCAGTGCCATGGGTATTTTTGGTGGAGACCCGCGGCGCGGCGAGCGCTATCAAGCCATCCGCGCTGACGAGATAGTCGATGCTCTCTGAGCCCCGCCCGTGCCCGCCCTTGATCAGCACCGCGCGAGCGCCAAGCGCGAGCAGGCGGCGCCCCTGGCTCTCGATCGCGGCCTCGCTGACTGCGACCGACTCATCGAGCAGCGCGGCGGCCTCGGGCAGGTTCGGCGTGATCACCGATGCAAGCGGAATGAGTCTTTTGCAGAGCGACTCGACGGCTTCTTCGGCCAGCAGCCGGTCGCCGGAGGTCGCGACCATCACGGGATCGAGCACGACATGCGGCGGCGACCATCGCGCCAGGCTGGAGGCGATCGCATCGATGCTGGCCGCCTGCGCCACCATGCCGATCTTGACCGCGCGGACATCGAGATCGGAGAACACCGCATCGATCTGCGCGGTCACGAATGCGGCGGGCACCGCATGAATGCCGGTCACGCCTTTGGTATTTTGCGCGGTCAGCGCCGTGATCGCGGAGGCGCCATAGACGCCGAGCGCGGCGAAGGTCTTCAGGTCGGCCTGGATGCCGGCGCCACCGCTCGAATCGGAGCCGGCGATGGTCAGCGCTGTGGGCGTCGTCATGGCGCGGCTTTTCGTTGGATCGGGGCCATGTTCTGTCCTAACCCGCAGATCCGGGGGCAGCAAGCTGGCTTGCGCCCGGGGCAGCAAGTTCGCTTGCTAAAGCCGGCCGATTTTGGCCTATTAGCCGCCAAATCATGCCTTCGGAGTAGCCGCGATGGTTCCTTTCTTCGTCCAGATCAAATGCAAGCTCGGCCAGTCCTACACGGTCGCCAACGCGCTCGCCGAAGCCGAGATCGCCTCCGAGATCTATTCCACGGCGGGTCACTACGACCTCTTGGTGAAGTTCTATGTCGACAAGGACACCGACATAGGCCACTTCATCAATGAGAAGGTGCAGATCCTGCCGGGCATCCAGGACACCCTCACCATCATCACCTTCAAGGCATTTGGCGGCCGCTAGCCGCCCTCCTTCCGCTTCGGCGGCGGCTTGGGTCCCTCGACCGGCGGCAGCGATTTCAGATATTCGGCCATCGCGGCGCGGTCCTCGGCCGTGAGCTGCGCGAGATTCTTGATCACGGGCCGCATCGCGCCGGAGGCGCTGTCGCCCTCTGGCATGTCGCCGGTCTCGAGGAAATCGGCGATGTCCTTCTCGCTCCAGTCGCCGATTCCCTTTTGCGTGATGTTCGGCACCCATCCCTCGCCTTCCGGACTGGGGCCGCCGGCAAAGCGCTGCGACGTGATGAGGCCGCCAAGCAGATTGCGCGGGCTGTGGCACTCGGCGCAGTGGCCAAAACTGTTCACGAGATAGGCGCCGCGATTCCATTGCGGCGAGCGCGCAGCATCCGCCACGAACGGCGCGCCGTCCATGAACAGCCATTTCCAGACCCCGACATTGCGGCGGATGTTGAACGGAAACGGCAGGTCGTGATCGCGCACCCTGCCCGACACGGCGGGCAGCGTCTTCAGATAGGCAAAGAGATCGCGGACATCGTCCACCTTCGCATGCGCGTAGGACGTATAGGGAAACGCCGGAAAGTAGTGCGAGCCATCAGGCGAAACACCCCTCATCACCGCATTGACGAAATCGACCTCGCTCCAGCGTCCGATGCCGTCGCTTGGGTCCTGCGAGATGTTCGGTGCGTAGAAGGTGCCGAACGGTGAGCCGATGGCAAGGCCTCCGCCGAGCCGCAGGCGGTCGGGCTGGTTCGGCACAGCGTGGCAGGCCGCGCAGCCGCCGGCGTTGAAGAGCTCCTGGCCGTTGACAAGATCGGGCGCGCGCGAGGTCGCCGGCAGCGCCAGTGCGACCGGCGCCGTGAGCCACCAATAGAGCGCGAGGCCGAGACCGGCGGCAAGCAGCGCAGCAATGATTGTTCGTCGCAACATTCGTGAGATCCGTCGATGTCCGGCGAACTTAAAGGCGTGGCCGCGGCCGCTCCAGCCACGAATAATTTAGATGGTTTGAACGCCCGACGGGAATAAATTCCAAATCGCACTGTTTGGAGGTTTGCCACCTTTCGAGGTCAACAGGGAGAGAACCATGAACAAGCCCCTTTTTGCCACACTCGCGCTGACGGCTGCATTTGCGTTTGCCGGACCCGCCTGCGCGGAGAAACTGAAGGCGACACTGGACGGCAAGGCTGAGGTGCCTGCGACGACCACAAGCGGCACCGGCACGGCCGATCTGGACTATGACGCCGCCAGCAAGAAACTCTCCTGGACCGTCACCTATTCCGGGCTCTCGGGCCCCGCGACCGCCGCTCACTTCCACGGCCCGGCCGAGACCGGCAAGAATGCCGGCGTCGCGGTCGCGATCCCGAATGCGGCGTCGAGCCCCGTCAAGGGCGAAGCGACGCTCACCGACGCGCAAGCCGCCGATCTGCTCAGCGGCAAATACTACGTCAACATCCACACCGCAGCGAACCCGGGCGGCGAGATCCGCGGCCAGGTGACGAAGTAAGCGCTGCATTATCTTGCCACGAAATGAGGCCGGGCGTTCGCAAGAGCGTCCGGCCTTTTTCCGGCCTACGACCGAAGAGGTGGCGCGAACCTGCTTCAACGTCGTCATGCGCAGCGAAGCAATCCAGGAATCTTTCCGCGGCAGCAGTCTGGATCGCTTCGCGGAGCCTGTCATCGGGCCGCGCGTTGCGCGGACCCGTTGGTTCGCAATGACGGAGCAAGGTGTTTCGCCGTCATCCTCTCACTCCCGCGAGGCACGTCACGAGCCTTGCATGTATCGAACAGGGTTGTTCGGATCCGACGTGAAGATGTCGGCAACTTCCGTGAAGAGCAGCGATATCGCCTTCTGCTTCAGGTCATCGAACCTCTCGAAACTGAAGTTGTTTCCACCCATTCGCAATTCGCCGAGTTGTCCCGCATATCCGGGTACGATCGGCGCGCCTTGCCGGGTCACCGCCACGTAGACGCTGATGTAGTTCTTCTGAAGAGCAACACCGATCACCGGCCATTCGGTGGTCTTCCCGGATTTGATCGCATAGCGAAATTTTCCATAGCCGATCATCTTCATCCGCATACCCGCCTCTCCCGCTTGTGTTCCCTTATGGAAAAACCGCTTGAGAGCCGGAGCGGCCTGGACGATCAGCTTGTGAAGGTTGACCAGGTCATTCTTTCGCTCTGGATCGAAATCGAGGTAGGCCTGCAATGTGTCTGCCGTCACGCGGAACATGTGAGTCTCGACCGCTGTTGCTGAACCAATGTGCTGTCGACGAATAGAGTATGCGCAGTGTGCCACGCGTCGGCATCGTCTGCTTGATCGAAATTGATCAGCACCGGACGCCGATGCGCAGTCCGCCTTGGCCTGGCGAAATTCGATGGTTTGACTGGTGATTTCGGGTTATGGTCGCTGGTCGCACGCGTTGCGCAGGCGGCCGACTTTTCGAACACAATGCAGCGTTCGCGCCGGATTGCCGTTTGAATGGCTGGGCCAAGCGACCGTTCGGGCACGTGACAAGGTCAGGTCATGGGCGGGCACTCGACCGATTTCCTCAACGGAGGCGGCAAGATGGGCGCGCTGATGCGCGCGCACGACTGGTTGACGTCACCGCTCGGTGTACCCGCGCAATGGCCGGACACGCTCAAGTCAACAGTCGCAACTTGCCTCAATTCCCGCTTTCCCATGGTCGTCTGGTGGGGGCCGCAGCTCATCATGCTGTACAATGATGCGTGGCAGCCCATCCTCGGCGAGACCAAGCATCCCCATGGCCTCGGCCGACCAGGCGCGGACTCCTGGCCCGACACCTGGCCGATAGTCGGTCAACAATTCGAAAGCGCGCTCAAAGGCGTTGCGAGCTGGTCGGAAGACCTGCTGCTGGCGAGCGACCGCCACGGATACATGCAGGAATGCTATTTCACGTACTCACACAGTCCGCTGATCGATGCCACCGGCAAGATCGTCGGCGTCCTCACGGCCGTCGTTGAAACGACCGCGCGCATCCTGACCGAGCGCCGGATGCGTGTCTTGGGTGCATTGTCAAAGGCGACGATCGAAGCAACGACGGGTGACGTGACGATCGAGGAGACCTGTCAGAATCTCCTGGATCTGCTCTGTTCCGACAATCCCGACATCCCGTTCGCCGTTCAGTACATCGCCGACGAGAGCGGGCACGCTCGGCTTGTCGCTGCAAGCCAGATCGATCGCGCCCTGTTTCCGTCCTCGTTGTCGGCCCTATCACCCGACGATGTATGGGGCATCGTCAATGTCCTCAAGACGCGCGCGCTGCGGATCATCGAGCGATCGCCCGAACCGCGGTTCGCGCTGCCGGGCGGCAGCTGGCCTGAACCGACGACGCAACTCGTCGCATTGCCGCTTTTGCGCAAGAGCCCCGGTAACAACCTGGTGGGCGCGTTGCTCATCGGCGCCAATTCGCGCCTGCATCTCGATTCAGAATATCTTGATTTCCTGATGCTGGTCGCCGCCGAGCTGGCGGGATCAATATCGGCCCTCCGGAGCATCGAGACGGAACAGCGCTCCGCGCGAGCCAAGGAGCTTCTGGTGCGAGAATTGCAGCACCGAAGTCGCAATTTGCTCGCTGTGGTCCGGTCAATCTCGGAACGGACACGCGCGACGAGCACGTCGCTTGACGATTATGCAGGCGACTTCAACGGGCGCCTGGGCGCGCTTTCGCGGGTTCAGGGCCTTCTCTCCCGCGAGGAGTCGGAAGCGATTGGCCTTGATGAGCTCGTGCACATGGAAATGAATTCGCTGGGCGTAACGGACTCCTCCGACGTCTCGATTGGAGGTCCGAACCTGGCCCTTCCTCGGGATTCCGTGCAGATGCTTTCGCTCGCCCTGCATGAACTGGGCACGAACTCCATCAAGCACGGTGTCCTCAACGGCTCCGGCGGCACCCTGGAGATCCGCTGGAAGCTGGCGAGCACCGACAAGCCCGCCCTGCGTCTCGAATGGAGCGAACGCAGACGCAAGCTCGCCGAGCTGGTCGTATCGCATCGACACGGGTTCGGCCGGACGCTGCTCGAACAGGCACTGCCCGGACAGCTTGGGGCGACGACGCGGTTCGATTTGCGGCCTGACGGCTTGCAGTGCGTCATCGAGCTACCCGTTGAATCCGCAACATGACGGCTGCGGAGCAAAGCGCTCAATCAGGCCGGACGGGCCGAAATGTGCTCGTCGTCGAAGGCGAATTCTAAACTCAGCTCACGGCCCACTTTTCTCTCGCCTGCATGATCGAGCTCGGCTAACGTTGACGGGCCCAGAGGAAGCAATCCATGATTGTGCTGCGAGCCGGCCTGCTGGCAGCACTGCTGTGCCTCGCCGGACTATCGTTTCACCCCGTAAGCATCGCGACTTAAACCATGCCCTCGCCCGACATCCAGCGTCGCATCGGCGAAGTCTGCGCGCGCCTCATGACGAAGGTGGTCGAGCGGGGCGACCCTCGCGCCTGCCAAGCGCTCGCGGACCGCATGGCCGCCTACCATGTGCCGGGCGTCAGCATTGCCGTTATCCATGAGGGTACCATCGAATGGGCGCAGGGATTTGGGGTCGTCGAGGCAGGTGGCGATCCCGTCACGACCGAGACGCTCTTCCAGGCCGGAAGCATCAGCAAGCCCGTCGCCGCGATGGCTGCGCTTCATCTTGTCGAACAAGCCAAGCTCTCGCTCGATGCGGACGTCAATCAGGCACTGACTTCTTGGACAATTCCGCCGAGCGCGGCCGCACCGGGAGCCGTGGTCACGCTGCGCGAGCTGCTCAGTCACGCCGCCGGACTCACTGTGCACGGATTTCCGGGCTACGCCGCGAGTGCAGCCGTTCCCACGCTCGTCCAGATTCTCGATGGTGTGACGCCCGCCAACACTGCTCCCATCCGCCTCGAGGCCGTCCCCGGCAGCCGTTGGAAATACTCGGGTGGCGGCTACACGGTGATGCAGCAATTGCTGCTCGACGTTTCGCAACAGCCCTTTCCCGAACTGCTGCGCGACATCGTGCTGGCGCCGATCGGCATGACCCACAGCACCTACGAACAACCGCTGCCGGTGGTGCTGCGCGTCCAGGCCGCAACACCCTACAAAGCAGACGGCGCGCCCATAGAAGGCGGCTTCCATACCTATCCGGAAATGGCAGCCGCCGGGCTGTGGACGACGCCGACCGATCTCGCGCGGTGCGCGATCGAGGTCCAGCGCTCGCTGCGCGGCGATGCCAACCACGTGCTCTCAGCCGATATGACCAGCCAAATGCTCGATGCGGGCATTGGCAAGCATGGCCTCGGTTTCGAGATCGGGGGCTCGCCCGAAAATCCCTTCTTCTGGCATGGCGGGATCGACGCAGGTTTCGAAGCCGTGCTCGCCGCCTATCAGCGCAGCGGCAACGGCGCGGTCGTGATGACCAATGCACAAGGCGGCCATGTCCTGGCCCACGAGATCTTGCGCGGTATCGCCTCGGTCTATGGCTGGCCGGATTTCCATCCGATCGTCCGGGCGAGCGTCAAGGTCGCCCCCGCCATTCTCGCGACCTATGTCGGCGTCTATGAGATCACGCCCACATTTTCGATCGCCGTCACGCTGGAGGGTGAGCAACTGACAGCGCAGGCGACCCATCAGCGCAAGCTGCCGCTCTTTGCCGAGTCCCAGACCAGGTTCTCCGCGAAGATCGTCGACGCCCGGCTGGAATTCTTCGCAACCGACACAGGACAAATCTCCCATCTGGTTCTTCATCAGGACGGCAATGATATGCGGGGCGAGCGAAAGCGGTAACCAGCTCGCAGCGCGTCCTGCGAGCTGCAAGCGCAAATTAGCCGCGCCTTGCCGCCTTGATCGCGGCGACGTCGATCTTCTTCATCCCCATCATCGCGTCGAACGCGCGCTTTGCTTCGCCACCGCCGGCTGCGAGCGCCTCCATCAGCACCCGCGGGGTGATCTGCCAGGAAATGCCCCATTTGTCCTTGCACCAGCCGCACGCGTTTTCCTGCCCGCCATTGCCGACGATGGCATTCCAGTAGCGGTCTGTCTCCTCCTGATCGTCGGTCGCGATCTGGAACGAGAAGGCTTCGCTATGTCTAAACATGGGACCGCCATTGATGCCGAGACAAGGAATTCCGGCCACCGTGAATTCGACCGTCAGCACATCGCCCGCCTTGCCGGATGGATAGTCACCGGGCGCACGGCGGACGGCGCTCACTTTGCTGTCGGGGAACGTCTCGGCGTAAAAGCGGGCAGCAGTTTCGGCGTCCTTGTCGTACCAGAGGCAAATCGTGTTCTTTGCCATTCGCGAGTCCTTTCAGTTCCACCCCGATCAGGTTCATCCCCGCCTCGCCCTGATATCGTCGCAGCCAATGGCAATTTCTTGACCCGTCTCGCGTCAGCTTTCAGATTTCGGAACAGACTCGCGCGCGGCGCCCACCGCCTCCGCGATCCATGGCTTTGTCGAACAGCTACCGTCGGCCCATCAGGCTCTTTAGATTGCCAGCTCGAGGACCCGTGCATCGCCAACGTCGAATCCGCTGTGACACCTCCACCGCGCCTAAGCCACGCTCAACGCCTGCGTGAGATCAGCAATCAGGTCCGCGGGGTTTTCGATGCCGATCGAGAGGCGAATCGTGGAATCCAGAACACCGATCTTTTGGCGGATGTCCGCGGGAACGCCGGAATGGGTCATGGTCGCAGGCAGGCTGGCCAGCGACTCCGTTCCACCCAGGCTCACCGCCAGCTTGAGGATTTGCAGCGCGTTGAGGAATTTCACGGCCGCCGCCTTGCCGCCGACGATGTCGAAGGAGAATGTCGATCCCGCCCCTAAGCATTGCCGCGCGAACACGCGTCCGGCCGGCGACGTCTCTTCGTGGTGACCGAGATAGTGGACCTTCGCCACCTTGGGGTGGTCGCGCAGGAAGTCGGCCACGAGCCGCGCATTGCCGTCGGCCTTCTCCATGCGGATGCTCAGCGTCTCCAGGGAACGGCTGATCATCCAGCACGAGTGCGGATCGAGCTGCGTGCCGATGGCGCCGCGCAGCGCCTTGACGCCCTTGATGACGGCCTTGGCGCCGAGCGCGGCGCCGGCGATGAGGTCGGAATGACCGCCGACATATTTGGTCAGCGAGTACAGCGAAATATCCGCGCCGTGCTCGATCGGCCGCTGAAACACAGGGCCGAGCAGCGTGTTGTCGCACGCGATGATCGGCGTGTTGCCCTGGGCCTTGCCGATGGCGTCGGCAACGCGGCGGATCATCGCGATATCGACGAGGCCGTTGGTCGGATTGGCCGGGGTTTCGATGATGATCATCGCAACGCGGCCCCTTCGGATGGCCTCCTCGGAGGCTTGGCTGACCGCGCCTTCGTCGATGCCATCAGCAAAGCCGACGGCGCTGATCGAAAGGCGTGCGAGCGTGTTGGTCAGCAGGGTTTCCGTCCCGCCATAGAGTGGCTGGGAGTGCAGGATGACGTCGCCCGGGCGGACGAAGGCGAGGATCGTGGTCGCGATCGCCGCCATGCCGGATGAGAACAGCGCGCAGCTCTCGGTGCGCTCATAGACAGAGAGCCTGTCCTCGACGATCTCGCTGTTGGGATGATTGAACCGCGAATAGACGAGGCCTGCCCCCATCCCTTCCGGCGGCTCGCGCCGGCCGGAGACGAAATCGAAGAAGTCCTGCCCGTCCTCGGCCGTCCTGAACACGAAGGTCGAGGTCAAAAACACCGGCGGCTTGATGGCGCCTTCCGACAGTTGCGGATCATAGCCATAGGTCAGCATCAGGGTTTCCGGATGCAGCATATGGTTGCCGATGTGGGTCTTGGACGGGAACGGTTTTGCCATGGCCTGTCTCGCTGTCCTTGATTCGGATCCTCGCCGTGCGCTGGAACCCTGCAATCGAAAGCAGTCAGGAATTGGATGCGCCGGCATCCAACGACTCATCGTCAACGTCGCGGCGGCTGGTGTTCAGGATAGCGCATACTTCGCGCGCTGACAGCGACTCGCCGGGCCCTTCGAAAGAATTTCCTCCGCGGGCGTTGGCAGTGAGAGTGTCGCGGAGGTGTGCGACAATCTCGTCATTGCGAGCGCAGCGAGGCAACTGCATGAGCGAAGCGACATGCGGGGACACCTGCCCCGGATTTCGCTGCGCTTCATCCAGGCTACGAGTTCTATCGGCCCGCACGGGGCCGACAGGCTACTTCAACTTCACGCGATAGGTTTCGTGGCAGTCGCTGCAGCGGTCGTTGATGCTGGTGTAGGCGGCCTTCAGGGTGGCGACGTTGTGGACCTTGCCCTTGGCGTCCGCGATCGCCTTCTGCACCGGCGGGATCTTGGAATCGAAGTCGGCCTTGTTCTGCCAGACCTTTTGCGAGGCACCGTAGGTGGCGTTGACCACATCCTCCTTGGGATTGACTTCGAACGTCTTCGCGATCTTAGCGACGCTCTGTTCCAGGTCGGCGAGCGCCTGGTCGACCGCTTTCTGATTGTAGGGAATGTTGCCTTTCGACATCTTCTGGATGACGTCATACAGGCTCTTGGCCTGCGAGCG
Source organism: Bradyrhizobium sp. UFLA05-153 (assembly GCF_054185185.1). Classification (NCBI taxonomy): domain Bacteria; kingdom Pseudomonadati; phylum Pseudomonadota; class Alphaproteobacteria; order Hyphomicrobiales; family Nitrobacteraceae; genus Bradyrhizobium; species Bradyrhizobium sp. UFLA05-153. The sequence continues at coordinate 71,226 of NZ_JBBIAM010000012.1, read as the reverse complement.
CATCAGATTGTCCTGCTGAACGGCAATCTCCTGCTGCGCCATCACGGCGCCGGCACCCAGCAACAAGGTGCCCACGACAATAATCGTCCGTTTCATCTGGTATTTCTCCGGGCTCGCAGACGTTTCAAGAGAGGGCCATGCTCCGCATAGCGGGAGGCATGGCCCATCCCTGAATAGAACCCCGCCGCGGGCTTTTATTCCCGCGTGCGGAGATCACGCATTAGAGGCTGTGACGGCGATGGTGCTCGGTGATGGCGATCCACACCCGCTCCGGCGTTGCCGGCATGTCGATGTGGTCGATCTTGTATTCGCGCCAGAGGCCCTCGACGATGGCATTGACGACCGCGGGGCACGAGCCGATCGCGCCGGCCTCGCCCGCGCCCTTCACCCCCAGCGGATTGGTCTTGCAGGGAACGTTGTGGGTCTCGAACACGAAGGCCGGACCGTCGGCCGCGCGCGGCAGCGCGTAGTCCATATAGGTGCCGGTGACGAGCTGGCCGTCACCCGCGCCATAGACCACCTGCTCCATCAGCGCCTGGCCGATGCCCTGCATGGCGCCGCCATGCACCTGGCCGGCGAGCAGCAGCGGATTGAGCGTCTTGCCGAAATCGTCGACGATCACGTAGTTGACGATCTTGATCACACCGGTGGCCGGGTCGATCTCGACCTCCGCCAGATGCGTACCATTCGGGTAGGTGCCGTCGGCGCTGGCAAAGGTCGCGCTGCCGTTCATCTTCGATGGGTCGGCGCCGGGGCGCTTGGCGAGATCGGCAAAGGAGATCGAGCGGTCGGTGCCGGCGATGCGGATTGCGCCGGCTGAAATCTCGAGGTCGCCGGCGCTTGCCTCCAGCGCCTGCGCCGCGATCTCCTTCAGCTTCTTGCCGAGCTCACCCGAGGCGCGCTCCACGCAGACACCGCCCGTGGGAATCGAGGCGGAGCCGCCGGTGCCGAGCCCGGTCGCGATCTCGTCGGTGTCGCCCTGGCGGATATGCACGCGCTCCGGCGGCAGGCCGAACTGCTCAGCAACGATCTGGGCGTAAGCCGTCTGGTGGCCCTGCCCGCTCGACTGCGTGCCGATCAGGACGGTGACGTCGCCATTGGGGTCGAGCCGCACATTGGCGGTCTCTTCGCCCATCACGCCGCAGATCTCGACATAGCTCGCAAGGCCAATGCCGCGGACCAGGCCCTGCTTCTTGGCCGCCTTGGCGCGCTTGGGAAACTCCTTCCACTCCGCGATCTCCATCGCGCGCTTGAGATGCGCGGCGAAGTCGCCGGAGTCGTAGACCTTGCCGGTGGCCGTCTTGTAGGGCAGCGCCTTCGGCTGGATGAAGTTCTTGCGACGGATGGCGTCGGGCGTCATGTCGAGCTTGCGCGCGCAGGCATCGACGAGACGCTCGATGACGTACGCCGCCTCAGGCCGGCCTGCGCCGCGATAGGCGTCGACCGGCACGCTGTGGGTGAAGATGGTGCGCACGCGGCAGTGGAAGGCCTGGATGTCGTAGAGGCCCGGGAGCATGCCGGCGCCGCCATGCGGGATATAGGGCCCGAAGGTCGACAGATACGCGCCCATGTCGCCCATCAGGTCGCAATCCATCGCGAGAAACTTGCCGTCCTCGGCAAGCGCCATCTTCGCAGTGGTGACGTTGTCGCGGCCCTGCGCATCACCCATGAAATGCTCGGAGCGGTCGGCCGCCCATTTCACTGCCTTCTTCAGCTTTCGCGCCGCGACCGCCATCAGTGCGTATTCGCGATAGGGAAACAGCTTCGTGCCGAAACCGCCGCCGACATCGGGGCAGATCACCCGCATCTTGTCGGTCGGGATATTGAGCACGTTCTGGCAGAGGATGTCGCGCAGGCGGTGGCTGCCCTGGCTGCCGACCGTCAGCGTCAGGTGGTCGCGCTTGGCGTCGTATTCGCAAACGGCTGCACGCGTCTCCATGAAGCTCGCGACCACGCGCGGATTGACGATGGAGATCTCGGCAACCGCATGCGCTTTCGCAAAGACGGCTTCGGTTGCGGCCTTGTCACCGATCGAGACGTCGAACAGCACGTTGCCAGGCTTGTCCGGCCAGACCTGCGGCGCGCCCTGCTTCACGGCGTTGACGACGCCGGTCACGGCCGGCAGCGGGCTCCATTTCACCTCGATCGCCTCGATCGCATCGCGGGCCTGGTCGATGGTCTCGGCGACCACGAAGGCGATGGAATCGCCGACATGGCGCACCTCGTCCTTGGCGAGGATCGGGTAAGGCGGCCCGGTGAACGGATCGGTCTCGAGGTTGAACAGGCATGGCAGATTGCCGAGATCCCCGACGTCGTCGGCGGTCAGGATCAGCGCGACGCCCGGCAGCGCGCGGGCGCGGCTCACATCGATCGTATACTTGGCGTGCGCGTGCGGCGAGCGCAGCATCAGGCAGCGCAAGGCCGCCTGCGGCGCATAGTCATCGGTATAGCGGCCCTTGCCGCGGATCAGTACGTCATCCTCCTTGCGCAGCACGCTTTGGCCAACGCCAAACTTGATGGGAGCAGCCATTTTCTCTCCATGCCCTCATGGTTGTTTTGCCGCATATTGCAGCGGATCGGCGGGCAGCGCAAACGGCTTTAGCCATGCATGATGGCCGCAGGCCGGGAAAAGCGCTCCCCGCCCGCGCGGATGGCGGGGGCGGGGCCGGGAGTCACGAGGTAGAGGACCGACAACGCCGCGAGACAGCGTCGATACAGGGCGCTTCTCCAGGCGTCCCTTTCCAACTTGGCGAAACCGATCGACGCAAAGCTTTCGGTAGCCGAATCGGACGTGCTTGTTCGCGAAGCGCATGTCCGATTCTGACGGTTGATCCGTTACATCCGGCCCCATAGATACCTCGTGCTATCTCTAAGCGTATCGATAGCCCGTTCAGGTGTGAGGAAGTCAATCTCACTGCGGGTCAAGCCGATATCCATCAGTTCCCTGTCACTCAGGTCCTGCAAGGTGGCTCGCAAGCTCTGGCGCTGGCGCCGCTCCTGAAACTCACGCCAATATCGCTTGAGCAGGCTTAAGGCGCTCCCTGTCGCTGCGGCCGCTCGTCCAGCAGCATCCTTTTCCGACAAAGTGTCGTCCGGCACTGCAATGGACGCATTGAGGCCGGGCGCTGCGGCATCGCGCTCGGTCCCGGATGTGATGTTCGTCTGTTGGGGTGGCATCGGATGCTCCTGCTGTTGTGCCGGCAGGGAGCGTGGCCAAACAAAAGGCCCCGTCCGATGCCGGCGGGGCCTGGTGAAAAGATGTCGTCGTCGAATTCTTAGCGCGCGACTCCTTCCACGGCCCAGCCGAAGCGGGTCATGTGCTTGAAGTTGACGTTGCGCACTACTGTGTTCATGAGGCGCCAATACCACGGCGATCGGGCAAAATCAAGGGATGTGCGGAAGTAGGGCGCATCCTAGAGGCGAGCGCCCCGCTCCGCCGAATTGCCCCTACGCGATGGGCATTCCAATGCCACCGCCACCCCTGTGGGGACGCTCGAAGAAACCGAACGGCGCGGATGGGATCAAATCGACGCAGGCGCTCGAGCAACTATGGACTAGGAGGGGAACGTCATCCGTGCCAACCCGCTGAGTTGTCCAGAAAAGCTGCGGGGTTCTTTCACCGAATGGCTGATCGCAAACGCTGCAGGTCGTAGGGAGCATAGCCTCAATCGGACCTGAAAGTCGCGGGAATGGCAGTCCCGTCTTCTTATTCCCGTAGAGCGCGCGAGTGCTCATCCTGCTTACGCTCAGGTTTGCGCATCGTGAGACTTCGTAAGGTAGCCAATGCAGCGAATAAGACGTGTAGATGTCCAATTCTCGGAGCGACGTCATCCGTCCGATCTCCGGGGGAAGTCTTCGCAGATGGCTACCATAAAGGCGTATTCCCACTACATTGGTTAGAGACGCCACTTGAGGCGGGAGCGTGATGACACGCATCCAGTCTTCCCAAGGGATTTGCGCCGATGGCTCCAGGATTGAAGCGGCCGTTCGTGCAAGCTGCTCGATCAAATTCGTGACCTGCCCCCAGCCCGCTACGCTCCGGTCTTGTGCCTCTGCATGAATGTTCGGAACAAAGGGCACGCCCTTCTTTGACCTCACCGCCAAGCAAGCGCAGTGGTCGCGTCGCGTCATACGTCCGATCGCGGCGTCTGTGGCAGGATCAATCGAGAACAGGCGCGAAGGTACGTCTGTGTCGTTGGACATGCGTCTATCCTAACGGCCGGTAGATCGGACGGGACGAACTTATTGATACACGCCTAGCCGCGCACCAGCGAGACTAGCCAGCGGCGGCCAAACAGCACAAGGATCGCGAGCGCGTAGACGATCGTGCCACCGACGGCCAGCAGGACCAGCGTCAATTCATCGTGGAAGTGCATCGAGGCAAGATAAGCGCCGCCGAAGCGCGCGATCAGCCAGAAGGCGGCGGCCAGGATGATGCCGGTCACGAGGAATTTGACGAGCGACAACAGCCAGGCGCGGTCAAGCACGAGAAAGCCTCGTCGCACCGCGAAAAAGAGCACCAGCAGCAGATTGGTCCAGACACCAACGGCGGTTGCCAGCGCCAGGCCGATCTGGGCGAGCGATCCCATCAAGGCAACCTTCAGGGCGACGTTGACCGCGATACCGGTCAGCGAGGCGCGGACCGGCGTCGCCGTATCCTTGCGCGCGTAGAAGGTCGCGACCGCGCTGCGGATCAGCACGAAGGGGATCAGGCCGATGGCATAGGCCGCGAGCGTGGCACCCGCGGCGGCGGCATCGGCCTTCGAGAACGCGCCGCGGGCGAACAGCGCACGCATGATCGCCTCGGGCACGGTGATGAAGGCCGCGACGAAGGGCACCGAGAACAGCAGCGTGAAGTCGAACGCGCGGCGCTGCGCCTTCATCGCGCCGTCGTGGTCGTTGGCCGTGATCCGCCGTGACATCTCCGGCAGCAGCACGGTGCCGATGGCGATGCCGATGACGCCGATCGGGAGCTGGTTGAGACGGTCGGCATAGTAGAGCGCCGACAGCGCGCCTGCGGGCAGGAAGGTCGCGATGATGGTGTCGGCAAACAGCGCGACCTGCGTGCCCATCGAGCCCAGCGTCGCAGGTCCAAGCGCCCTGAAGAAGCCGCGGACATCTTCGTCGAGCCTCAGCGGCGCAAAGCGCGGCAAGCCGCCATGACGCGCGAGATCACCGGCGAGCAGGAAATACTGGAGGAAACCCGAGATCAGGACGCCCCAGGCGGCGGCGTGCCCCGCGCTGGGAAACCAGGCGGCCAGTGCCAGCGTCATCATCATCGAGACGTTGAGGAAGATCGACGCGGCCGCGGCGCTTGCAAAGCGCTGCATCACGTTGAGCATGCCGCCGTAGAGCGTCACCAGCGTGATTAGCAGGAGATAAGGAAAAGTGATCCGGGTCAGTTCGATCGCGAGCTTGCGCTGCTCGGCGTCCTCGGAAAAGCCGGGCGCCAGAATGCTCATGGCCTGCGGCATGAACAGCAAGGCGACGACCAGGAGCACGAGCTGGGAGGCAAGCAGCAGCGTGAAGATGCGGTCGGCGAACAGCTTTGCCGACGCCTCGCCTTTCTCGCCATGGACATGGGCATAGGCCGGCACCCAGGCGGCGTTGAAGGCGCCTTCGGCAAAGATCGCGCGGAAGTGATTGGGCAGCCGCAGCGCCACGAAGAAGGCGTCGGCAACGGGGCCGGCACCCAGGATCGCCGCGAGCATGATGTCGCGGGCAAACCCCGTCAGCCGCGAGAGCAGCGTATAGCCGCCAACTGTGAAGATGCGTCCAAGCATGCGCCTGTTCTAGAGACTAATCGGTCAATCGATAAGGGCTCTACAGCATGGCGGGATTAGGTCTAGGTGAAACCGCAACGAAGGTTCGCCCCCTACCCCGCTTGCGGGGGAGGGTTGGGGAGAGGGTGTCTCCACAATCGAGAACCCCCAAGAGGACAGAGCCCTCACCCGCGCCTTCGGCGCGACCTCTCCCGCAAGCGGGAGAGGTAAAAACGACGAAATCAGGTTGAAATCGCGCCGCGCACGGCCGCGATGATTCGCTCCTGGGCCGCCTCGTCGAGATAAGCGTGCATCGGCAGGCTGATGACGTCCTCCGACAGGCTTTCGCAGACCGGCAGGCCGCCGTCGGCGACCGGATAGTGCCTGTAGGCGGTCTGCTGGTGCATCGACTTCGCATAGTAGATCGCGGTCGGCACGCCCTGGGCCTTCAGTGCGGCGGCAAAGCCGTCGCGGTCCGTTCCCTTGGGCAGGCGGATGGTGTACTGCGCCCAGACCGAGGTGCAGCCGGGCGCGAGCCGCGGCACGGTGACCACATTGCTGAGCCCGCGCGCGTAGCGCTCGGCCACCTTGTTGCGCGCCGCGATCTCGTCGTCGAAAATCTTCAGCTTCTCGATCAGGATGGCGGCCTGCATGGTGTCGAGCCGTCCAGTCAGGCCGAGACGCACGTTGTCGTATTTGTCCGCGCCCTGGCCGTGGACGCGAATGCTGCGCAGCGTATGCGCTAGCTCGTCATCGTCGGTGAAGATCGCGCCGCCGTCGCCGAAGCAGCCGAGCGGCTTTGCCGGGAAGAAGCTGGTCGTGGTCGCCAGCGCCAGCGTGCCGAGCTTGCGTCCCTTGTAGCTCGCGCCGAAACCTTGCGCGGCGTCGTCGAGCACGAACAGGCCTTCGTCCTTCGCGATCGCGGCGATGGCGTCGTGATCGGCAGCCTGTCCGAACAGGTCGACCGGAATGACCGCTACAGGCCTCAAGCCGGCCTTCCGGGCGGTCGCAATGCCGCGCTTCAGGGATTCGGCGCTCATGTTGAAGGTCGCCTCATCCACATCGACGTAGACCGGCGTAGCGCCGGTGCGCGCCGCCGGCGAAGCGGTTGCAATGAAGGTGAACGACGGACACAGCACCGCATCGCCGGGCCCGATGTTCTTCGCCATCAGCACCATCAGCAGCGCATCGGTGCCGCTGGCGCAGCCCACCACATGCTTGGCGCCGCAATAGGCCGCGAGCTGCTTCTCGAGCTCGGTCACCTCGGGGCCGTTGACGAACTGGCAATGGTCGAGAACGCGCGTGACCGCGGCATCGAGCGAAGCGCCGAGCCGGCGGCGCTGCGCGCCGACATCGATGAAGGGGATGGGATCGGAACGCAGATGCTGGTTCATGGCGCCTTGCTGAATGTCTTGCAGGTTTTTAGCGGTCGGCATGGAATGAGGATCAGCCGGCGGCGCGGCGCGGCCCCTTGCGGGCCGCGGATGCCGCAGCAGGATGGCTCGGCGCCTCCAGGCAGCGCGTGGCGATCTCGAGGCTCGCAACGCCCTCATCGCCGGTCACCGCCGGCGTCTCGCCGTGGCGCACCGCGTTGAGGAACGAGATCAGTTCGGCGCGCAGCGGTTCGTCATGACCGACCGGCAGATGCCGCATCGAATAGCTGCCGTCCGGCTTGAAGCCGAAGCATTCGGTGACCTGGCGCGTCAACAGATCGCCCATGACGTACTTGCCGCGGGTCGCGACAGTGACGCTGCGCGCCTTGAACGGCGTCAGCCAGTTGGTGTTGATGTGGGCGAGCACGCCGGAGGCAGTGCGGAACTGCAACAGCGCGATGTCCTCGCGCTCGGCGACCGCGCTCGACAATTGCGGCTGCACCTCGACGATATCGGACTCGGTGAACCAGCGGATCAGGTCGATGTCATGCACGGCGAGGTCAATGACCACGCCGACATTCGACATACGCGGCGGGAACGGACCGACGCGCGTGATCGCGATCGACAGGATGTCCTCGCCCGCGATCGCCTGCTTGACCGCAGCGACCGCCGGATTGAAGCGCTCGACATGGCCGACCATCAGCGTCACGCCGGCCTCGCGCGCAGCAGTGACGATCTCGCGCCCCTCCTCCACTGAAGATGCGATCGGCTTCTCGACCAGCACGTGAATTTTCCTGGCGATGCAGGCGAGCGAGATCTCGTGATGCAGATGGGTCGGCGCCGCGACGGTCACCGCATCGACGCCTTCGGCGACGAGCTGATCGAGCGTCTCGAAGCACTGGCAATTGGCAAGCTCGGTCGCACGCGCGCGGTGCGCCGGCGAGGGATCGACCACACCGACCAGGCTGACGCCGGGAAGCCCTGCGAGCACGCGCGCGTGGTTGCTGCCCATCACGCCTGCGCCGATGACGCCGACGCGCAAGCCGGCCTTTGCCGGTGCAGATCCTTTGGAACTCATCTGATCGAACCCCGATTCAACCCAAATCCCCGGCGCCACTCCTAGCACGGGCGCCACATTTGTGGCGAATGCCGAGACAGTAGACCGGACACGATTTGATTCAAAAAATTACACGTTCCCCGGGCCTTAGCTCAGTTGGAGGCCGGCCCTCGAGCCCGGGTGACGTGATTCGGAGGGCTGGTTACGACCTTTGATAGTCGTCTTCAATCCGGATGATATCGTCCTCCCCGAGATAGCTGCCGGTCTGGACCTCGATCAGTTCCAGCATGATTTTACCGGGGTTCTCCATCCGGTGCACAGCGCCCATCGGGATGTAGATCGACTCGTTCTCGTGCACCGTCTTGACGGTCTCGTTCACGGTGACGCGGGCCGCGCCGCGGACCACGATCCAGTGCTCGGCGCGATGATGATGTTTCTGGAGCGACAACCGTCCGCCCGGCTTCACCACGATGCGCTTGACCTGGTGGCGTTCGCCGTTGTCGACCGACTGATAGCTGCCCCAGGGGCGATGCACCTTGAGGTGCTCCTCGGTGACCTTCGGGGCCACCGTCTTCAGCCTCGTCACGAGGCGCTTGAGGCCATTGGCATCCTTCTGGCGCGAGACCAACACGGCGTCGGCGGTCGCCACCACGACGAGATCGTCGACGCCTTCGAGCGCAACCAGCGCAGAATCGGTCGTGACGTTGCAATTGCGCGAGTCCTCGAACACGGCAGTGCCGTGCGCGGCATTGCCCTGCGCGTCCTTCTCCGAGAGCTCCCACACCGCAAGCCAGGAGCCGACATCGGACCAGCCGCACGACACGGGAACGACCGCGGCGCGCGCGGTCTTTTCCATCACCGCATAGTCGATCGAGATCGCCTTGGCTGAAGCGAACGCCTTCGGCTCGAGCGTGACGAAGCCGAGATCGCGGCCGGCGTTACTGACGGCCTCGGAAACCGCCTGCACGCTCGTCGCATCGACCTTGCGATATTCGTCGAGCAGCACGGTAGCCGGGAACATGAAGTTGCCGCTGTTCCAGAGATAGCCCGAATTGACGTAGTCGGCCGCCTTCACCGCGTCCGGCTTCTCGACGAATTTCGTGACCACGCGCACCTCGCCCGCGACCGCGTCGCCGGGGTTGATGTAGCCATATTCGGTCGCCGGCCGTTCCGGCTTGACGCCGAAGGTGACGATGCACCCTTCGCCCGCGGCAACCAGGCCCTGCCGGCACGCCGCGACGAAGGCCGCATTGTCGCGCACCACGTGATCGGCGGCGAGCGCCAGCACGATCGCCTCGTTGTCGCGGCTCTGCGCGAACGCAGCGCCAGCCGCAATCGCCGGGCCTGAGTCACGCCGCATCGGCTCCAGCAACACATCGGCCTCGACGCCGATCTCGACGAGCTGCTCCAGCACCATGAAGCGATAGGCCGCATTGGTGATGACGATCGGACGATCGAACAGCGCGCCGTCGGAGACGCGCAAGAGCGTATCCTGGAACGTCGAGCGCTTGCCGAACAGCGGCAAGAACTGCTTGGGACGTACCTCGCGCGAAGCAGGCCACAACCGCGTGCCGGCGCCGCCGCACATGATCAGGGGGATAATGCGTCTGTTCATCGTCATCTCAAACCTTGTAGTAGTCGCGATACCAGCCCACGAAGTTACGGACGCCGATCTCGATCGGAGTTGATGGTGCGAACCCGGTGTCGCGCGTCAGATCCCCGACATCGGCGAAAGTCGCCGGCACGTCTCCCGGCTGCATCGGCAACAGCTCCTTGACCGCCGTCCGGCCCAGCTCACGTTCCAGAAGTCCGACAACGTGCATCAGCTCTTCGGGATGGTGGTTACCGACATTGTAGAGCCGAGACGGCGCATTTGCGGCGGCCGGATTATCCACAGGCACCCGATCAATCAGCGTGGATACTACACGGGTGACGTCGTCAACATAGGTGAAGTCGCGCCGCATCTTGCCATGGTTAAAGAGCCGAATCGGCCTGCCCTCCATGATGGCGTTTGCGAACAGAAATATGGCCATGTCGGGCCGTCCCCACGGGCCGTAAATGGTGAAGAAGCGCAAGCCCGTGACCGGCAGGCGGTACAAATGGCTGTAGGACTGCGCCATCACCTCATTGGCCTTCTTGGTCGCGGCGTAGAAGCTGACGGGATGGTCCGTTCTGTCCTCGATGGCAAATGGCAGTTTTGTGTTGGCGCCGTAAACGGAGGATGACGATGCATAGACGAGATGACGACAGCCATTGTGCCGGCAACCCTCGAGCACGTTGAGGAAGCCCTGAAGGTTGGAATCGACGTAAGTCTGCGGATGCTCGATTGAGTAGCGCACGCCGGCCTGGGCTGCGAGATGCACGACGGTCGCGAACCGGTGCTGCGCAAACAGTTTCGCGATCGTGTCGCGATCGGCGAGATCGGCTTGGACAAAGGAAAAGCCGGCGTCCCGCAACACGTCCAGCCGCGCCCGCTTCAAGGTCGGATCGTAATAGTTGCTGAGATTATCGAGCCCGACGACCGGCCGGCCTTCGGCCAGAAGCTGCCGGGCGACGTGAAAGCCGATGAAGCCGGCCGCGCCCGTGACCAAAATTGACTGATCTGCCATCATGTTCCCAAATCGTCCGCTGCCCCCTCTTTAGCCGCCGCGTCGAGGGGGCGGCAATAGCTACCGCCCCCCTCACGACAGCTATTGCAAGATCGGCGCCAAGACCATACCACAGCGGCCAAATTCGGCGCAGGGCGTCGGGTTACGCCAAGTCTGAAGAAACCCCCTGTTCAAACGCGGGCGAGATGCGCCGAATCCTGCTTTCTGCGGCCAAGATCATCGTTTCCGGGGCGCTGCTCTATCTGGCGCTGCGCAAGGTGAATCCGTCCGATCTGTTCTCGCGTTTCACCGTGAGCAGCCTGTACTGGATCGCCCTCGCGATCGCGGTGACGTTCCTCCAGATCTTCGTCGGCGTGCTGCGCTGGCGCGAGATCAGCGCGGAGTGCGGCGCGCCGCTCGAGCTCGAGCGCGCCATGCGCTACAATGTGATCGGAACCTTCTTCAACCAGACCCTGCCCTCGGCGATCGGCGGCGATGCCGTCCGTCTCTGGCTCGTCGCGCGCGCCGGCGCCGGCTGGCGCGCGGCGACCTATTCGATCTTTGTCGATCGCGCAATCGGACTGATCGCGCTCGCGATCGTCATCGTCGCCAGCCTGCCCTGGAGCTATCGCCTCATCAACGATGCGCAGGGACGCTCGGCGCTGTTACTGCTGGACTTTGCGGCGCTCGCGGCCGGCCTCGGCTTCCTGCTGCTCGGGGCCCTGAACTGGCCATGGCTGAAGCGCTGGTGGGCCACCCACCACATTCATGCCTGCGCGGTGATCGCCAACCGCGCCATCTTCAACCGTTCGCGCGGGCCGATCGTCGCGGTCCTGTCGCTTCTCGTTCACGTGCTGGCGGTCGTGATCGCCTGGTGCGTCGTGCAATCGATCGCAGCGCCCGTCAGTTTCGGCGAGACCTTCCTGCTCATTCCGCCGGTGATGCTGATCACGATGGTGCCGATTTCGATTGCCGGCTGGGGCGTGCGCGAAGCGACCATGGGCCTCGCCTTCGGCTTTGCGGGCCTTGCCGCCAATGAGGGCGTCAACGTCTCGCTGCTGTATGGTGCCGTGTCGTTCATCGTCGGCGCATTCGGCGGACTGGTCTGGATCTTCAGCGCGGAGAAGGCTCAGCAGGGATCGGCCCCGATAGGGGTGCCGGAGTGAGCACCTTCGTTTCCGGACCTGCGACGGCGCTGGGGATGTTTCTGCTCGCCCTCCTACCTGCCGCCCTGGCCGCGCTGCTCTCGGCCTGCATCACCTGGCGGAGCATGCCCCTGTTGCAACGTTATGCACTGGCTCGGCCAAACGCGCGCTCCTCGCACCGGATTCCGACGCCGCAGGGTGCCGGCATCGCAATCGTCGCGGCCACCCTGCTGGTCGCCTCGCTCTGGGCCGCCTGGTTGAATGCATCCATTCCGCTGGTTTTGATCGCGGCCACGGTGGTGATTGCGCTGGTCGGCCTTGCCGATGATATCAAACCCCTCCCCGTCCTGCTTCGGCTCGTGCTCCAAGCTGCATCCGTTGGAGCCGTCGTTTTCACGACATCAGATGCGCTCCGGATCGTCCCGGCGCTGCCGCTGGCGCTCGAGCGCGGTCTCATCCTGCTCGCAGGCGTGTGGTTCGTGAACCTCGTCAATTTCATGGACGGGCTCGATCTGATGACGGTGTCGGAGGTGGTCCCCGTCGCCGCCGCGCTCGCCCTGCTTGGATGGCTCGGCGAGCTGCCGTTGCCGGCCTCGCTCGTCGCGGCGGGACTGTGCGGCGCCATGGTCGGATTTGCTCCGTTCAACCGGCCCGTCGCAAAGGTATTTTTGGGCGACGTCGGCAGCCTGCCGATAGGGCTCCTGCTCGGCTGGTGCCTGCTGGGGCTTGCCTGGCACCAGCAAATCGCAGCGGCGCTGCTGCTGCCGGCCTACTATCTTGCGGATTCCACCGTCACGCTGTTCCGGCGCATTGCCCGGCGCGAGCCGTTCTGGTCGGCGCATCGCTCGCATTTCTATCAGCGCGCCACCGACAACGGCTTCACCGTGTCCCGCGTGGTCAGCGAGGTGTTCGCACTCAATCTCCTGCTTGCGCTGCTCGCCCTCATCACGATCAAGGCGACTTCGATGACAGTCACGACGCTGGCGCTGCTTGCGGGCGCCATCGCGGTCGGCTTAGTGCTGCGCAGGTTTTCTCAGGTGCGGACGGGCTGACGCGCCGGCGGCGGCTGGTCAGGCGTCCTGAGCCGACAATGCCAGTCGCAGCCCCTCGTCGAGCGACACCTCCGGCCGCCAGCCGGTCGCGATCGCCTTCGATACATTCAGCTCGAGCGAGCCGATCAGGCTGTCATGGGTGTCCTGGCGGCCGACGACCCCGAGAACCGAGCCCAGGAGATCCTGCGGGACCGCGAACAGCCGGGGCCGCTTGCCCGCGGCCTTGGCCAGCCTCTCGATGAATTCGGGCGTCGAGACCTGTTCCCTGTCGGCGATCAGGAAGATCTCGAAATTGCTCGCGGGATCGGGATGGGCGAGCCGGCGCCGGATGAACGACGAGAGGTTTTGCACGGCAAGGAAAGCGCGCTGATTGCGGATCGCGGCGAACGGCAGCGGCAATCCGAGATTGACCGCCCGGCTCAGCAGCGCAAAATTTCCCCTGGCGCCGGCGCCATAGACCAGCGGCGGCCTGATCACCGAAATCTTCATCTCGCTGTCGCGCGCCAGCGTCTTGAGCCCTGCTTCGGCGGCCGCCTTGGACATGCCATAGAGCCCGCGCGGCGTCAGGACATCGTCCTCGCTGAACGGCGCGCGGCCCTCGTTGCTGCGGCCGTGCACGAGCACGGTGCTGATGAAGATGAACTGGCGCACGCCGGCCGCGGCCGCTGATCGCGCCAGATGCAGGGTGCCGGCGATGTTGACGTTGCGATAGAGCTGGACCGCGTGCTCCTCGTGCTTGTGGTGGACGCGGGCGGCAAGGTGGACGACGGCATCGACGCCGTCGAGCGCGGCCTGCCAGTTGGTTTCGGGACCGATCGATTCGATGACGACCTCGTCACCCAGCCGCGCGGGGCTGCGCACCGCGCGACGCACCGACCATCCCTGCTCCACAAGGGCGGGGGCGACGTGACGGCCAACAAAGCCGCTGGCGCCCGTCACCAGCACAACAGGCTTTCGCTCGCTCATCGTTGCCCCGCCAGTTCCGGATTGCGCAACAATTCGTCGATCACGCCAGCATAGGCATCCATGGCCGTAGCGCGATCAAATTTTGCGGCGGCCTTCACCGCCCGGTCCACCATGGCCTTGGCATCTGCGCCGGCCGCCGCGCGGATCGCATCCGCCAGCTCCTCGGGCCGGCCCGGCGCCACCACCCAGCCCAGCCCGTTTTCGACCACGGTCAATGCGGCCTCCGCCTCCGGCTCCGAGACCAGCAGCACCGGACGACCGACGGCGAGGAGATTATAGAACCGGCTCGGCACAGATACACCTGCGACGTTCTTCCGATAGGGAATGATCCAGACGTCGGCGGCGGCGAGAAACGCCTCGAGCTCGGCGTCCTCGACACGCGGCACGAAGGAGACGTTCGGCAGGTTCGATTCCGCCTGCAACTGCATCAGCCGCTCGAAGCCGATCCCCCAGCCGGAGAGCAGGAAGTGGATGTCCGTCTCCTGCCGCAACAGGCGCGCGGCCTCGAACACGATCTCCGGATCGTGGGTGAAACCGAGATTGCCCGACAGGCCAACGATGAAGCGGGCCGGCACCGCGCGGCGGAAAGCATTGTCCACGGTCACCGGACGCAGCGCGGGAACGAGCGTCGCCCAGTTCGGGATGAAGCGGATCTTGTTCGCGGTCATGCCGCGGTAGCGCAGCAGCGACCCCTCGGCGTCGCGGCCGATGGTGATGACGGCATTGAGCGCGCGGAACATGAACGCGTTCGCGGCACGGATCACGCGGGTCACGATCGAGCGGGGCTTGAGCAGGCCCGCCATCACCAGCACGTCGGGAAACAGATCGTGCATGATCAGCGCCGAGCGCGCGCCCTTCAACCTTGCGGCCGCCGCAACCGCATAGGGCAGCATGAACGGCGCGGTCACGGTGAGCACCACGTCGCCGCGCTTCAACACTTTCGTCAACGCGAAGAAGGTGCGCAGCGCAAACAGGATCTCGGCAAGAGCGCGCCGCACCAGCGCCGCCTTTCCGGTCATCCGGTTCTTGACGGCAATGACGCGCGGCTTGCCCGGTCCGATCTGAGAGGCCGGCAACTCGCCGGGCGTGCCGGACAGCACGACGACCTCATGGCCCAGGGCAAGGCGGCACGCAATCTCCGCCATGATCGCCGCCGTGGTGCTGGGATCCGGCGGATAATGCTGGCTCGCGACGACGATCTTGCCTTGAGGCTGCATGGTCAGGCCGCAGTCGACCCGAATTCCGGAACCGCGTCCTTCAGGATGGTCCTGATGGTGGCGCGATCGTCGCGCGCGATCGCCTGCTCCAGCGCGGAGATCCATTTGCGCAAGGTCAGCATCGGCGGCTCGTTGGGCCGCGCCGCCATGATGCCGGCAATGCCGATCTCGACCTTCGGCTCCTCGGTCGCGAACAGGATCTCGTTCAACCGTTCGCCGGGCCGCATGCCGCTGAACACGATCTCGATGTCGTAGCCGGGCTGCAGGCCGGACAGGCGAATCATGCGCTCGGCGAGATCGACGATCTTGACCGGCTGGCCCATGTTGAGCACGTAGACCGAGACGTTCGAGCGCTCGGCCCCGAGCGCGTGGGTCGCAGCCGTGATCACGAGGTCGCAGGCCTCGCGGATGGTCATGAAGTAGCGGACCATGTCGGGATGAGTGACCGTGACCGGTCCGCCGGCATCGATCTGGGCCTTGAATTTCGGCACCACCGAGCCGTTCGAGGCGAGCACGTTGCCGAAGCGGACCGAGATCAGCCGCATCGGCGACTTGTCTGCGCCCTGCAGGCCCAGATCGTGATCGAGCGCCTGGCAGTACATTTCCGCAAAGCGCTTGGTCAGGCCGAGCATCGAGACCGGCTCGATCGCCTTGTCGGTCGAGATCATCACCATGGCCTCGGCGCCGGAGGCAAGTGCTGCGTCCGCCACGTTGATCGAGCCGAAGATGTTGGTCTTGACCCCTTCGCTCCAGTCGCGTTCCAGGATCGGCACGTGCTTGAGCGCGGCGGCATGGAACACGATGTCCGGCTTGAACTCGGCCATCAGGCGAATGACGCGTTCGCGGTCGCGGATGTCGGCGATCCGGCCTTCGATCGTCGCAACGGCGCCTTGCGCGGCGAGCGCTTCGGTGACGGCGTAGAGCGCGGGCTCGGAATGTTCGAGGATCAGGAGGCGCGCGGCCCCGAATGCGACGACACGCTCGCAGATTTCGGAACCGATCGAGCCGCCGCCACCGGTGACGATGACGGACTTGCCCCTGATCAGGGTTTCCAGGCGCGCATAGTCGATCTTCTCGCTCGGCCGCAGCAGGAGATCCTCGACCGCAACCGCGGTAAGCCGCGGCGTATCGCCACTCTCGAGCGACGGCAGACGGCTGACGATCAGGCCCTGACGGCGCGCCCGCATCAGCACCGATTCGGGATGCGACTCCGGCTCGAAGGCGGACGGCGTCATCACCACCCGCGCGATCGGCTTGTTGCGCTTGGCGAAATCGCCGATCACGTCCTCGAAGTCGTCGATGCCGCCGAGCACCGGCACGTTGCGGATGAGCTGTCCGAGATCGGCGCGCGACGGCGACAGCACGCCGACCGGCCAGACCCGCGTGATCGCCCCGCTCTCGATGCCGCGCAACAGCACCTCGGCATCCGCCGCGCGCCCGATCAGCAGCGTCGGCGAGGCATCCTCGATCCGGGCGTGGCGCCGCACGCGGGTGTAGCGGAAATAGCGATAGGCAAACCGCAGCGCGCTGAGGAAGGAGATCTCCAGGAACCAGTAGAGGATGATGGTCACCTTGCCGAGAAAGAAGGTGCCGTGGACGTTGGGCGCGAGGAAGACGTAGTCGAGCACGAGCAGTGCGACGGTGAGCACGGTCGCGACGCGGATGATGTTCAGCGCATCGGGCAGCGAGATGAAGCGCCATTTCGTCGTGGTCAGGTTGAAGACGAAGAACACGACCACGCTGAAGGCGAGGAACCAGGGCAGGATCTTCAGCAGCAGCGGCAGGCGGACGAAAAACAGCTCGCCGCCCTCGAAGCGCAGGTAGAACGCGACAAACAGCGCCGCCGCGGTCGCGAGCAGGTCGTGGAGCGCGATCAGGAAATTGCGCGAGTTAAGATGCGAAAGACGCGTCATCCGCCGACCGATGAATATCCAGTTAGATGCAACCTGACCGCGCTGATAGCCCATCTCCGCAAGACATGCCAGCACAAGACTTGCCAGCACAAGACTTGCCAGCCGCGCGGCGGCTCAGGAACCGGCTTCCCCCACCTTCGGCTCGGCTTGTCGCGCGCGGATCACCATGCCGCCGGCAACGCCGACGCCGATGACGTACATCCAGCCCTCGTGGAAGTCGAACAGATGGGAGTTGAAGAGCGACGTGAAGATGTTCTGCACCACGACGAGGAGGCCGACCCAGTTGGCAAGTCCGTCGCCGCGAAACAAGAGGAGATGCTGGAGCCAGATCGCGTAGAGAACGACGATGCCGATGACGCCCCACTGCACGGCGACGTTCAGTGTCTGGTTATGCGGATTCGGAAAGACCCTGACGCCTTGAACCCATTCGGCGCTCTTGGCGACCTTGTCAAACAGCCCTTTAGTGGAGCCCGTACCATGCCCGACGAATGGAGCCTGTACAAAGAACTGAA
This sequence comes from Bradyrhizobium sp. UFLA05-153, assembly GCF_054185185.1. Classification (NCBI taxonomy): domain Bacteria; kingdom Pseudomonadati; phylum Pseudomonadota; class Alphaproteobacteria; order Hyphomicrobiales; family Nitrobacteraceae; genus Bradyrhizobium; species Bradyrhizobium sp. UFLA05-153. The sequence continues at coordinate 53,641 of NZ_JBBIAM010000012.1, read as the reverse complement.
TTGACTTCTGCCAATACTCGAGGCGCTCGCCAATAGAGGTTGGAACCTTCTCCTGCGTGTAGAGCCGATAGTCGCGGGAAAAGGTGTCGGTCGTCTTGCGCAATTGCGGCGAGATTTGCCAGGCAAGCAGCGCGCAGGCGAGCAGACCGGCAGAGATGATCAGGATGCTGCGCCACCGCAAGTGAAGCAGCGCGAACACCGCGAGCATGATCGGCACCGTGACGAGCGCGGTGCGCGAGACGATCACGAAGGCCATGTTCGCGAAGAAGCTCAGCGCGAGCGCCGTGAGCACGGCGGCGAGCGCGTATCGCTTCTCACGCAGCAGCATCACGACCGGATAGGCGAGCGCGACCGCGCACAGCGTGAATTCTTGGCTCTGGTCGATGTAGTTCTTGACGAAGATGCCGCGCTCGACGTCTCCGGGCTTGATCGAGAGTGCGGGATTGAAGGCGACCAGCCAGGACATCACCGACAACAGCGCGCAGGAGACCAGAAAGGCAACGAACACCCACCGTCCGCGCGAGGAGCGTTCGAAATGATAGAGCAGGACCGGGAGCACGAGCAGCTTGACGGTCGGGTTCACGGCATAGAGCCGCGCGCCCCACGCCGCATCCGACCACAGCGTTCCCACGAGCGCGAGCAGGAACAGCGCGATCGGCGCCGCACAGATCGGCCGCTTCAAGGATTGCAGGAAATCCCTGACGTCGAGAAACGGGACCATGCAGACGAGCATGAGGGCATTGAAGATCGCGGCCAGCGACGTCGACCATGGCAGCGAGGCCGCGGTCAGGACCGCGAATAGGTCCACGCTCTCGGCCCATGCGGCGGGGCTGCGCAAGCGGCGGAGCATCATCGCGCCGGTAGTTTCCTGCGCCAGCGCCGTCACGTCATCCCTCCCCGCGCACGGTTGACGAGTGCGGTCGTGCTAAATCCCCTGAGGATGTCGACCAGCACTACCGTTCCGCCAGCGGCTTCGACGACGTCATAACCGACCACCTGCTCGCGGGTGTAGTCGCCGCCCTTCACCAGCACGCTTGGTTTGATGTCGGAAATCAGATTGATCGGCGTGTCCTCCTCGAAGATGACGACGAGGTCGACGGCTTCGAGCGCCGCCAGCACCTCGGCCCGTGCGCGCTCGTCCTGCACCGGCCGGTCCTCGCCCTTCAGCCGGCGCACCGAGGCGTCGCTATTCAGGCCGACGACAAGGCGATCACAGGCGGCGCGCGCCGCGGTCAGCACCTTGACGTGACCGGGATGCAGGATGTCGAAGCAGCCATTGGTGAAGCCGACGCGCAGGCCCTGCTTGCGCCAGTCCGCAAGCTGCGCGGCAAGCGCGCCGGGCGCGAGCACGATCTTCTCCTCGGCGGCGAGATAGGCATGCGGCAGGATTTTTCGCCGCAGCTCGGCCGCGCTCACACTTGCAGTGCCCTGCTTGCCAACCGCGACCGCAGCGGCGGCGCTGGCCATGCGCAGCGAAGTGTCCCAATCGGCGCCAGTCGCGAGCGTCGCGGCAAGCGCCGCAGAGACCGTGTCGCCGGCGCCCGAGACGTCGCGCACCTTCACCGGATAGGCCGGAACGTGGACGACGTCGCCCTCGCGCGGCAACAGCGTCATGCCGTGCTCGCTTTGCGTCACCAGGATCGCCTCGCAATCGGCAAGCCGCATCACGTCCTGCGCCGCCTCGGCGATACCATCGACGGTATCGGCGCGGCTGCGGGTCGCCTCGGCAAATTCCTTGCGGTTGGGCGTGAGCAGGCTGGCGCCGCGATAGATCGCCCAGTTGGGGCTCTTGGGGTCGACGATCACGCGCTTGCCGAGCTTTCGCGCGGCATCGATCACGTTGCGGATCACGCGCGCGGTCAGCACGCCCTTGGCATAGTCGGAGAGCAGCACGATGTCGGCGCGCGGGATCTGCGGCAGGATCGCCTCGATCAGCTTCAGCTCGATTTCGGTGGAGGCCGGCGCCGCCTGCTCCCAGTCGGCGCGCAGCATATGCGTGGAAAAGTGCTCGGAGACGAAGCGCACTTTTCGCGTGGTAGGGCGCGAGGGGTCGCTGACAAGCACGCTTTCGATGCCGGCGATCTCCGCCAGCGCACCCCGGAGCCGCGCCCCCGCGTCGTCCTCGCCGACCAGCGCGACGAAGATGCAGCGCGCGCCGAGGGACGCGATGTTGCGCGCGACGTTGCCGGCACCGCCGATATGGATCTCGCTGCGCTGCGCGGCGATCACGGGCGCAGGCGCCTCCGGCGAAATCCGCGAGACCTCGCCATAGACGAACTCGTCGAGCATGAGGTCGCCGATGCAGAGCACGGTGCGGCCAGCGATGGCCTGCGCGAGCGTATCGAAATCGAAGACGGGCGTGTGCATGGTCCTCAGCGCCTCAGCGGAAACGGTCGGAGCGATCAAGGTAGCCCCTGACATAGGCCGCCACCGCATCTTCGAGCGCCGTGAAGCCGCCGTTATAGCCGGCGCGGTACAGGCGATCGACCTCGCTCTGGGTGAAATACTGGTAGCTGCCGCGGATCGCCTCGGGCATGTCGACATAGTCGATGTTGGGCTTAGTGCCGAGCGCGGCGTAGGCCGCGAGGATCAGATCCTTGAAGCTGCGCGCCTTGCCGGTTCCGACGTTGAACAGCCCGGAGACCGACGGCGTTGCAAGGAGCCACATGATGACCCGCACGACGTCCTCGACATAGATGAAATCACGGCGCTGGTCGCCGTCGGCGATGCCCTCGCGATGCGACTTGAACAATTGCACGACGTGGCCAGCCTTGATGTCGTCGAAGCGCTTCGCCAGCACGCTCATCATTGCGCCCTTGTGATACTCGTTCGGGCCGAACACGTTGAAGAATTTGAGCCCCGCCCATTGCGGCGGCAGCCTGTCGCCACGCGCGACGCGCTCGGCAACAGCGAGGTCGAACAGATGCTTGCTCCAGCCGTAGAGATTCATCGGCCGCAATGTCTTCAGCGCGGCGAGCGAGGCGTCGTCACCAAAGCCTTCTTCACCGTCGCCATAGGTGGCGGCCGACGATGCGTAGATGAACGGCACGCCATTCGCCGTGCACCAGTCCAGAAGGCGCAGAGAGAGGCGGAAATTGGTCTCGACGACGAGATCGCCGTCGGTCGCGGTGGTCTCGGAAATGGCCCCGAGGTGAATCACGGCGTCAAGCTTGCGCCCCTTCAGCCAGTCGATCAGCTCGGCCGGCGGCACGATGTCGGCGAGCTGTCGCTTGGCGAGGTTGCGCCATTTGCCCTCGTGGCCGAGCAGGTCGCAGACCACCACGTCGCTGCGGCCCGCATCATTGAGCGCCGCCACGACATTCGACCCGATAAAACCGGCCCCACCGGTCACCAGCAACATTCCACCGTCCCTGCCCGATTTGCCAAATTCAGCGCCCAAGAAACTGCCCAAGAACCCGCCGCAAGCCCTGCCGTAGCGCATGATCCGCCAAAGTGTAAGCGGTTTTGGGATCGGAACTGTCCCGCCTTTACCTGCCTGTGCAGAGCGGCTACCGAACGGACCCTGTCAACATCGCTTGGGCCCCATTTACAAATGAACATAGATTCGCAATTTAGTGGATTAAAGGATCCGGCGGATACGCGCCCTATCCTGATCATCCCCTATATGTGGATCGGCGATTTTGTCCGGAACCACACCGTGGTGCGGGTCCTGAAGGAGCGCTGGCCGAATCGGCCGGTCGACCTCCTGACCACCCCGCTTTGCACTCCGCTGGTCGACTACATGCCGGGCGTCCGCCAGGGGATCGTGTGGGACCTGCCGCGCAGCCGGCTCGCCGTGACCAGGCAGTTCGGCCTCGCAAAGCTGCTGCGCGAGCGGAACTATGGCACCGCGCTCGTGCTGCCCCGGACCTGGAAGGCCGCCATCGCGCCGGCGCTGGCCGGCATCCCCGAGCGCGTCGGCTTTGTCGGGGAGTTCCGGTTCGGCCTGATCAACCGCTGGCGCTGGGGCGAGAAGCGGCTGCCCCGCTTCATCGACAAGAACGCCTCGCTCGCCCAGCCCGACGGCGCGCCGCTGCCACCGGAATGGCCGGTGCCGCAGTTGCACGTCCCGGCCGAGGACGTCGCTCGCTGGCGCCAGGCGAACGGCCTGACCGGGGTCACCGCGGTCGCATTGGGCCCGGGATCAGTCGGCGCCTCCAAGCGCTGGACCTACTATCCGGAAGCTGCCCGCCAGTTCGTGGAAAAGGGTCTCGAGGTCTGGGTGGTCGGCGGCCCCGGCGAGAAGGCCATGGCCCAGGAGATCGTCGCGGCCTGTGGGCCACGCGTGCGCGACCTGACCGGGACGGATTTGCGCAACGGCGTGCTGGCAATGGCAGCGGCCAGCGTTGCCATCTCCAACGATTCCGGGCTGATGCATATCGCAGCCGCCCTGGGCACGCCGACCATGGGCATCTTCGGCCCGACCAGCCCCTACCTCTGGGCACCGCTCAACGGCCTCGCCGCCACCGTCGTGCAGAACAAGTCGATCCTCTCCTGTCAGCCCTGCCAGAGCACGATCTGCCGGATGAACGACCATCGTTGCATGCGCGACATCGCGGCCTCCGAGGTCGTCGCGATCGCAGAGCGCGTGCTCAGCGAAAACGCGCGCGCCACGACTTGAGCGAGGCAGATGCGGCGGAGCACGGTTCACCGGCTCGGCACAGGCAAGTGACGAAGGACCCTTTCAGCTCGGCATTCCTCTCCGAACAATTTTACCGATTCCTTCGTTCAACAAAGCACTTAACGGAGGAAGTTCATGGCAAGAGCAACATGGAAACGGCCCGGATCGCCGATCGGCAAGAAGGGTCCGCGCAAGGCAAACCCATCTTACAAGCGCCGTTCGCGCCAGCGGTGGTCCGATAAGGATCTGTCGAAACTCAGGCAGTTGGCCAAGGGAAACACGCCAACTGGCGTGATGAGCATCAGGCTCCAGCGCCCCGCCACTGCAATCCGCAGCAAGGCGCACCGCGAGGGAATCTCATTGAGACCCACAAATCGCTCGCCATACAATCGCCGAGCCAAGTCGGCGAAGCGCCGCTGACCAAGCAACCGGGGACACGAAGCGGGTGCGCGCTGATCTAGCGTTCCGGTGAGGGCACCCGCGCCTTCTCAGAGGATGCCAGCGCCAGCTTGCGCTTAACCGGCAAGGCAACGGACTTCACTGCCGACCGCCGACGCGGAAGGAAGAAGCTGTTGACGAGGATGGGATCGGTATCTCCGAGCATTGTTCGCTCCTCGACCAGCAGGCTCATGACCGAGCGCATCTTCATGATCTCCTGCGCCACGAAGGCGCAGCTCTCCTCCCGGTTGATCTGGTCACGCATGATGGCCTCAGCCTCAAGCATGCTCACGCGTAGCGCCCTGATAAGTCGTCGGATTTCGTTGATGCGGTTGTCCATGGCCATCTCCACTCACGGATGGCAGGATAAGAACAAAACATGAACAATGTGTCAAGGACGTCGAAGTAACAACAAAGCCGGCGGCCGGTGACACGGCGCGGGCTCGATCATTTCTGGATGATACCTGTTTACAGGCGATTTGCCCGACGCGCCAAGCGATTTCGTAAGAAACGAAATAGAACCCCAGCCGTCCTCGGCTACTTTGCATGGGGTTGTTTTCGTCATTTTTGTTCGGGGCCCTAAAAGCGCCGGTTCAGAGCAGCGGACGGTAGACCTCCCCGATCCGCGCCGCCTCGGCATCAAGGCTGAACTTCGCGAGCACCCGTGCCCGCCCGCGCGCGCCCATGGCGAGCGCAGCGGCGGGATCGCGCATCAAGGGCTCGAGCGCGGCGACCAGCGCGTCCGCATCGCCCGGCCGGATCAAGACGCCGGTGACGCCATCCTCGACCACGAGCTCGGCCGCGCCGGCGCGTGAGGCGACGAGCGCGCTGCCTGCCGCCATCGCCTCGATCAGCGTCAGGCCAAAGCCCTCGTTGCGCGAGGTGAAGGCGTAGATCGTCAGCCGCTGGTACCAGCGCTGCACCTGTTCGATCGGCAACTCGCCTGACATGACGATGCGCGATTGCAGGCCGGCAGCCTCGATCCGCTTCTTCAGATCATTGGCGAACGGCAACTGCTCCGGCGTGATCGCGCCGACGATGACGGCGGTGAAGTCCGAATAGCGCGGCAACAGGCGGCACATCGCGTCGACGAAGACATCGCTGCCCTTCTGCGCGCGCACGCGGCCGAAACAGCCGATCGCGTAGCGGCCCGGCAAGCCGCTTTCGGCAAACGCTGCGGCACGATCCGCAGGCGGCGCATAGACGTCGGTGTCGACGCCATGCGGAATGACGGTCGCCTTCACTTTCAGGAACGATGCCGAGATGTCTGACGTTGCGATGATCGCATCCATCCTCCGGATCAGCCAGCGCGTGATCCAGCTATGATGCCGCTGCGCGGCCGACGTGAAGACGAGCTTCAGCGGCCAGCCGAGCGCACGCAGGAGCACACCCGCGATCATCTCGTTGTTGCGGCGCGCGTGCCAGATCAACGGCGTCCGCCGGCGCCATAGTTTCAGGAAACCGGCAACGTCGAGCCGCGCAACTCCCTCCGGCGCATCGGACCCGAACCAGGCGGCACGAAACAGCTTTGCCAGGCGCGGGGCGACCATCCGGTTGGTCGCGGTCACGCCGGAATAGCGTCTGTGCAGATTTGGCACGATCAGTTCGAGATCGCCCGGGAAATTGGCCACGTCACGCTCCGTTTCGTGAGGCTCCTATACGCAACATTAAGCATAGTGACCAGTTCAGCCGCGCCGATACCCCCTCTTCACCACGCAAACGTTAGCATCACCGGATGATCGGAAGACGGGTGAGATCATGACTGTGCTTGTCACCGGCGGTGCCGGCTATATCGGAAGTCACACGGTTCTGGCGCTGGCGGAGGCCGGCGAGGACGTGGTCGTGATCGACGATCTCTCCACCGGCTTTTCCGCTTATTTGCCGGAAGGCGTGCCACTGTTCATCGGCGATGCCGGCGACGAAAACCTTGTCGAAGGCGTGATCGCCCAGCACAACATCGAAAGCATCATCCATTTCGCAGGCTCGGTCGTGGTGCCGGAGTCGATGCGCGATCCGCTCGGCTACTACCGCAACAACTTCATGACCGCGCGCAACCTGCTGAACGTCGCAGTCAAGCGCGGCATCAACCGCTTCATCTTCTCGTCGACCGCCGCCGTCTACGGCAATCCCGATCAGGTGCCGGTGCCCGAGCACGCGCCGACGCGGCCGCTCTCGCCCTATGGCTCGTCGAAGCTGATGACGGAGATCATGCTGCACGACGTCGCCTCGGCCTACGGCATGCAATATGTGACCCTGCGCTACTTCAACGTGGCCGGCGCCGATCCGCAGGCGCGCATCGGGCTTGCTACCGTCGGCGCCACCCATCTGCTCAAGATCGCGGTCGAGGCCGCAACCGGCCAGCGCGCCAAGATCGACGTGTTCGGCACCGACTATCCGACACCGGACGGAAGCTGCATCCGCGACTTCATCCACGTCACCGATCTGTCGCAGGCGCATCGCTCGGCGCTTGCTTACTTGCGCCGCGGCGGCGCCTCGACGACGCTGAACTGCGGCTATGGCTGCGGTTACTCCGTGCTCGAGACCATCGATGCCGTGCGCCGCGTGTCGGGGCGCAGCTTTGCGGTCCAGTACGCGCCGCGCCGGCCCGGCGACATCATGACCATGGTGGCCGACACCAGCCGCATCCGCAGCGTGCTGGACTGGCAGCCGCAATACGAGAACCTCGAGACGATTGCGGCCCATGCGCTGGCCTGGGAGGAACAGCTGTTCCGCGAGCGCCATGGCGAGCTCCGCCAGGCGGTCTCGGCCTAGAATCGTTAGGTTTGCAAGTCCTTAATTGGGCTTGAAAAACCCGGTCTGAGCGGGCACAGAGGCCATTCGATCCCTGACGCGCGGGCAGGTTCGCCCCCAGCCGTCAATGGACTACGGATGGCCCAGTTTCCAAAGAAAATCACCGACGATCCCTATGCGGCAGCGATCCTGATTCGCCGCCTCGTCACGGAACAGGGGATCACCTACTGGCGGCGCTACCTCGTCGCTTTCGCGTTGATGGCGGTTGCAGCCGGCGCAACGGCGGCTGCGACCTACGTTCTCGGCCAAGTCATCAACCAGGCCTATGTCGACAAGAACGTTCCCGGCATCGCGATGCTGTCTGGCGTCACGGTCGTCCTCCTGTTCATCAAGGGCGTGGCGACCTACGGCCACATGGTGATCCTGACCAAGATCAGCAACGCCATCCTCGCCACCAACCAGCGGCAGCTCTTCGCCAAGCTGATGCGCGAAAGCATCGGCTTCTTCTCCGAGCGGCACTCCTCGGAATTCCTGGCGCGCCTGACCGCCGGCGCCAAATCCATCACCGACGTTCTCAATATGCTGGTCAATGCCGTCGGGCGCGACCTGTTGATGCTGCTCGCCATGATCGGCGTGATGGTGTGGCAGGACCCGCTGATGTCGTTCATCGGCCTCGTCGCGGTGCCCCCAGCGATGCTGGTGCTGCGCAGGCTGGTCAAGCGCATCAAGGGCCTCGCCTACAACCAGTTCACCGGCACCGCCGACATTCTGGAGACGATGCAGGAATCGCTGCAAGGCATCCGCACGGTCAAGGCGTTTACGCTTGAAGATGCGATGCAAAGCCGCATCGACGAGAACATCAGTGTCGTCGAGCGCAACGCCAACAAGATGGCGCGCGTCGCCAACCGCTCCAATCCGCTGATGGAGATGCTGGGCGGCTTCGCGGTCGCCGGCTGTCTGCTCTATGGCGGCTACAGCGTGGTCGCGCTCGGCGCCACGCCCGGCCAGTTCTTCTCCTTCATGACCGCCTTCCTGATGGCGACCGAGCCGGCCAAGCGGCTGGCGCGGCTCAACATCGACCTCAACAGCCAGCTCGTCGGCGCGCGCATGCTGCTCGAGGTCATCGACAGCCCGGCGAGCGAGCAAAACGATGACGACAAGCCGGCGCTGAAACTGTCTGATGCGCGGATCGAGCTCAACGATGTCAGCTTCGCCTACCGCGCTGGCGAGACCGTGCTCAACCGCATGAGCTTCACCGCCGAGCCCGGCAAGGTCACCGCACTGGTAGGCCCCTCCGGCGGCGGCAAGTCGACCGTGCTGGCGCTGCTGCTGCGCTTCTACGAGGTGACGCAGGGCGACATCCTGATCGACGGCCAGTCGATCACGTCGGTGTCGCGCAAGTCGCTGCGCGCGCAGACCGCCTATGTCGGCCAGGACGTCTATTTGTTCCGCGACACGATCCGCAACAACATCGCCTTCGGCAGGCGAGACGCGACGGAAGACGAGATCATCGATGCCGCCAAGGCGGCCTGCGCCCACGATTTCATCATGAGCTTCCCGCTCGGCTACGATACGCCGGTCGGCGAGCACGGCACGCAGCTTTCCGGTGGCCAGCGCCAGCGCATCGCCGTCGCCCGTGCGCTGCTCAAGAACGCTCCGATCATCCTACTCGACGAAGCCACTGCGGCGCTCGACTCCGAGTCCGAGAAGCAAGTGCAGGAGGCGATCGAGCATCTCTGCCGGAACCGCACCACCATCGTGATCGCGCATCGCCTGCACACCATCATGCACGCGGACGCCATCCTGGTGATCGAGGGCGGCGAGATCGTCGAGCGCGGACGGCACGACGAACTGCTGCGCCGTTCCGGCCGCTACGCCTCGTTCTTCCGCCTGCAGCACCACGACGCCGGCCCCCTGCCGCTGGCACCTGTCAGTGCAACCGCCTAGGATCATTCTTACCCCAAGAGCAGCGAGACCGCTTCATGAACGCCGCCTCCTACGTCATCCCGCTTCCGCCTCAGGCTTCGCTTCCCGTCGTCGGCGAGACCGGCCGTTACCCGGTGCGCCGCATCTGGTGCGTCGGCCGCAACTATCTCGAGCACATCCGCGAGATGGGCAATGACGAGCGCGCCCCGCCGTTCTTCTTCGCCAAGCATGCCGACATGCTGGTGCCCGATGGCGCCACCATCCCCTATCCGCCGCTCACCAAGGATCTGCATCACGAGGTCGAGCTGATCGTCGCGATGAAGAGCGGCGGCCTCAACATTCCCGCGGAGAAGGCGCTCGACCATGTCTACGGTTATGCGGTCGGCATCGACCTGACCCGCCGCGACCTCCAGATCGCCTCGCGCAAGAAGGAGCGGCCCTGGGAGATCGGCAAGTCGTTCGACGGTTCGGCGCCCTGCTCCGCGGTGCAGCCAGCTTCGAAGATCGGCCATCCGTCGATGGGCAAGATCTGGCTCACCGTGAACGGCAAGGAAGCGCAAAAGGGCGACCTCACCGAGCTGATCTGGAATGTGCCGGAGATCATCTGGCAGCTCTCGCAGCAGGTGAAGCTCGCCGCCGGCGATATCATCCTGACCGGTACACCCGCTGGCGTGTCGCAGCTCCAGCCCGGCGACAAGCTCGAATGCGGCGTCGACGGCGTCGGCACGCTGAAGGTGTCGATCGGCCAGCCGGAGTAACCGCAGCGCTGGAAACACAAAGCCCCGGAGCGTGCTCCGGGGCTTTTGTTTTGTGGCTGGCTGCGGTTTTGCTAAACAAGCCGCTCGGCGATCACCGAAGAAGATCGACAAACGAAAGGACGTCTCTCATGGCGAACACGACGGCCGAGCTGGAAGCGCTCCTGATGCAGCGTTCGCTCACTGATCCCGAGCTCGTCGCGGCATCGGAGGCAGCTCCGGACTTCCGGATCCTGCCGGACGCCACGGTGATCAAGATCGGTGGACAGAGCGTGATCGATCGCGGCCGCGCCGCGGTCTATCCGCTGGTCGAGGAGATCGTCGCCGCGCGCAAGGCCCACAAGCTCCTGATCGGGACCGGTGCAGGCACCCGCGCGCGGCATCTCTATTCGATCGCGGCGGGGCTTCGCCTGCCGGCCGGCGTGCTCTCGCAGCTCGGCGCCTCCGTCGCCGACCAGAACGCCGCGATGCTGGGTCAGCTTCTTGCCAAGCACGGCATCTCCGCCGTCTCTAGCGCCGGGCTCTCGTCCGTGCCGCTGTTCCTCGCCGAGGTGAACGCCGTCATCTTCAGCGGCATGCCCCCCTATAGCCTGTGGATGCGGCCCGCGGCCGAGGGCGTGATTCCGCCCTACCGCACCGACGCGGGATGCTTCCTCGTGGCCGAACAGTTCGGCTGCCAAGCGATGATCTATGTGAAGGACGAGAACGGCCTATACACCGCGAACCCGAAGACGGCAAAGAACGCCACCTTCATCCCAAAGATCTCCGTGGCCGAGATGAAGGCCAAGGGCCTGCAGGACTCGATCCTGGAATTCCCGGTGCTCGATCTCCTCACCTCGGCGCGCCACGTCCACCAGGTGCAGATCGTCAATGGCCTCGTTCCCGGCAATCTGACCCGCGCGCTCGCGGGCGAGCATGTCGGCACCATCATCACTGCGAGCTGAGAGACCATCGCCATGACTGTCACCAACCAGATCAAGCACGTCGCCTCGCCGCTTGCGCGCCAGACCCTGCTCGACGGCGATCTCACTCGCCCGGTCGCAGGCAGCCGCCCGATCAAGCTCCTGCCCTGGGTGCAGGTCATCAAGATCGGCGGCCGCGTGATGGATCGCGGTCATGAGGCGATCCTCCCCCTCGTCGATGAGCTGCGGTCGCTGCTGCCTGAGCATCGCCTGCTGATCCTGACCGGCGCCGGCGTCCGCGCCCGTCATCTCTACAGCGTCGGCCTCGACCTCGGACTCCCCGTCGGGTCGCTCGCGCCGCTTGCCGCAAGCGAGGCCGGCCAGAACGGCCATATCCTTGCGAGCCTGCTCGCCCCGGAAGGTGTCTCCTACATCGAGCACCCCACCATCGCGAGCCAGCTCGCCATCCACCTCTCGGCCGCCCGTGCGGTCGTCGGCAGCGCGTTTCCGCCGTACCACCATCATGAATTCCCGACCTCGCGCATCCCGCTGCATCGCGCCGACACCGGCGCCTTCCTGCTCGCGGACGCGCTGGGCGCCGCCGGCCTCACGATCGTGGAGGACGTTGACGGCGTCTACACCACCGATCCCAACGGCGCCGACGGGAAGCAGGCGCAGTTGCTGCACGAGACGAACGTCGCAGAACTTGGCAAGCTCAAGGGCACACTGCCGTTCGATCCCGCGCTGCTCGAGGTCATGGCGAACGCGCGGCACATCGCGCGCGTGCAGGTCGTGAACGGTCTCGTTCCCGGCCGGCTCACGGCGGCCATGCGTGGCCAGCACGTCGGGACGATCATTCAGGCCGGTGCTCGCCTAACCTGAGGAAATCTATCTACCAGGCCTTCACCGGTCGATTGGCATGGCTTACCTGCGGGACGCCGCGATTGAGTGACATGTGGGAGTGCACGCACAGCCAACCATCGGCATTCCCCGAAAACACCATCGTCGCGCGGCCGGGACGCGGAAACGAGCTGCCGTCGGGATGATAGCCCGTGCTCGTCCACGGCGCGATCACGGTCGCCATCGTGCCATCGGAGGACGCCAGGATCGAGGTTTGCTCGAGGACGAAGCGAAAGTCGGTCGTCTTTGGCCAGACGTTGTCCCATTGCGTCGCGACCCATTGATCGAGACCCGGAATGACGTCGTTGTGCGTGCCGAAGGCAAGCACGTCCGGATGGAAGAGCGGCCTCGCGGAGGCGTAGTCGACCTCGCGGACATAGCCCGCGAAGGTTTCCAGCCACTGGCGGAAGAATTGCTCTGTCTCGGCGTCGGCGATCGGCAACGGGGCCATTGCCTATTCCCGATTCAGCACGGACGCCACGATCACCGCAGCGCCGACATTACGATGAGGCCAAGGATCAGCGCCGTCAGCGAATATTTCAGCGTGTAGTAGACGTTGCGATTCCATTCCTTGACCTTGCGGCTCGCAAGATGGACTTCGTAGAGCTTGCCGAACACCTTGTTGAGCACGCCGACGCTCTCGCCGTCGACGTTCTGGGTCGCCGACGCCTTGACGATGTGATGGCTGACCCAGCGATTCATCGCGGTCATGAAGCCGAACTTCATCGGGCGCTCGACGTCGCAGAACAGGATGATGCGGTTGACGTCGGTCGCGTTCTCGGCGCTGTGGATGAAGGTCTCGTCGAACATGAAGGCTTCGCCGTCGCGCCAGACGCATTCGACGCCGTCGACGAGAATCCGGCACTTGTTCGAGTTCGGCGTGACCAGCCCGAGGTGATAGCGCAGCGATCCGGCAAAGGGATCGCGGTGCGCGCCCAGCTTGCCGCCCGGCGGCAGCATCGCGAACATCGCGCCATGCACGGATGGAATCGAATTGAGCAGCTCCACCGTCTTCGGGCACAGCGTGCGCGCCGAGGGCAGGAAGTCGTCGTACCATTTCAGGTAAAAGCGCTTCCAGCCGCTCTTGAAGAACGAATAGAAGCCCCAGTCGTTGTTCTTGGCCGCGGCGCGGATGAAGCCTTCGTCGAACAGGCGCACCGCCTCGTCGCGGATCGTCTCCCAGTTCTCGCTGAGCGGCTTCAACTCGGGAAACTGGTCGACCGAGATCACTGGCTTGTTCGGCACGGCCGAGCCGGCATACATCAGTACATTATAGGGTGCGAGATAGGTCGAATGATCGCCGAGCTGGCGGGCAAAGCGCAGCCGCTGCTTGCCTCGAAAGTGGACGTAAATCGTTGATGCCGCAAGCACATAGAGGATGACAAGTTGCGGCGCAAAGAGCTGTTTCAACATTTCCCCGATCCCCAAGCGACCCAGCCGTGCTCGTGTAGCCCGGCCCGACACCAGCGGCAAGGCGCCGCAGACTGGTTCCGTCGTTCTCGACACAGACAGTTGAAACAGCGGGGGATGCCGATCAGACCCGCGCGAGCGCCTGCAGCCCCTTGAAGGTCAGGCGCTTGGGGTCCCTGACGCCCGCTAGATAGAGTTGGCGGATGAAGGTAGCGACGGCGTCGCGGTCACAATCGGTCAGCGCGACGACAGCGTCGACCGCGATCTTCTGGGCTTCCATTGGGCTACCCTTAAATTAGCGAGCACCCCGGCCGAGAGAGCCTAGGACCCGCCGGTTAATCCGGCGTTAACCGTTTGGGCAGCATGGCCGATTCATCTCCGGCCTCGATGGCAAAACAACGCTGGCGCAGCCTGCGCCGTCAGCTCGCGGCGATATCGAGGACGGCCTGGGCAAAGGCCTGCGGGGCTTCCTGCGGCAGATTGTGCCCGATGCCGCCGGTGATCGTCCGGTGCTCGTATTTGCCCGAGAACATCTTCGCGTAGGCGGAAGGGTCCGGATGCGGAGCCCCATTGGCATCGCCCTCCATGGTGATGGTCGGCACGGTGATCACCGGCAGGCCCGCCAGCTTCTGCTCGAGCTCGGCATACTTTGCTTCGCCCTCGGCCAACCCAAGCCGCCAGCGATAGTTGTGGATCGCGATGTCGACATGATCGGGATTGTCGAGCGAGACCGCGCTGCGGTCGTAGGTGGCATCATCGAAATGCCATTTGGGCGAGGCGAGCTTCCAGATCAGCTTAGCAAAGTCGTGCGTGTTCTTGGCGTAGCCCTCGCGGCCGCGCTCGGTGGCGAAATAGAACTGATACCACCATTGCAGCTCGGCGCTCGGCGGCAGCGGCATTTTCCCTGCCGCCTGGCTGGAAATCAGATAACCGCTCACCGAGACCATCGCCTTGACGCGCTCTGGCCAAAGCGCCGCGACGATGTTGGCGGTCCGCCCGCCCCAATCATAGCCGGCGAGCGTCGCCTGCTTGATGCCAAGCGCATCCATCAGAGCGACAAGGTCGGCAGCGAGCGCTGCGGGCTCGCCGTTGCGCATCGTCTCGCCCGACAGGAAGCGCGTCGTGCCATAGCCGCGCAGATGCGGAACGATGACTCGATAACCCGCCTTCGCGAGCACAGGCGCGACATCGACGAAACTGTGGATGTCATAGGGCCAGCCGTGCAGCAGGATCACCACGGATCCATCCGCCGGACCGGCCTCGGCATATCCCACGTTGAGGAAGCCGGCATTGATCTGCTTGATCGCCGCGAAGGACGTGTTGGTACCCGGCTTGATTGCGGGGGCTCGCCTTGCCGGACTGCGCGGCGGCAGCACTGCCGAGAACGAATGGTGCGGCGACGCCGATCGCGGCGGTGGTGAGGAAACGACGGCGATCGTTGTTTATCTCTTTTGACATCTTCATCTCGTGCATTTGCATGGCGCGCAATGCCGCCGTCGGCGCCGCTGTTTCACCGCAGATGTAGGCCGCAAGCGGGCGGCAAATCGCTGGTCTGCGATAAGCACTCTTTCGCGCGGCGAACGAGTCACAATTCAGCGAGGACCGATCGCCTTCTTCAGGACCGCGAACTGCTTCTTCAACCGCGGCACGGCAAAATCCGTGAAGGCCCGCACCTTCGGGACCGAGAGCCGGCCCTGCGGCGAAATCAGGTGCACGGGCATTTCGGGATCCTCGTCCCCGGATAGCACGATGTCCAGCTCGCCGCGCGGCACCTGCTCGGCGACTTGATAGGAATACATCCGCGCGAGGCCGCGGCCGGCGACGGCGGAAGCGACCGCGGCATAGGTGCTGTTGATCACGAGCCGCGGCGTGAACTGAACGGTTCGCGGCACCACGGAACCGGGCTGCGGCGCAAACGTCCACGAATTCGGCAGGTGGGCCATGGCGACGATCTGATGCTTGGCGAGATCGCCGGGCTCGGTGATGCGCGGATGCTGGTTGAGATATCGCGGAGCAGCCACCACGACACGGCGTACGTCGCCGAGCTTCATCGCGACCATCGCGGAGTCCGAGAGAGGACCGATCCGGAGCGCCACGTCGATGCCCTCCTCGATCAAATTGACCGCTCGGTCGAACAGCAACAGTTTCGCCGACACCGTCGGGTAGGCATCCAGGAACGTGTCGAGGATCGGTCGCAGCACCATCTCGCCGGAGACCACAGGCGCGGTGATCGCAAGCGTGCCGCGCGGCGCGGCACGCGGCCCCGCCGCGATATCGTCGGCCTCCTCCAGCTCGGTCAGCACGCGGCGGCAGATCGCCACGTAACGCTCGCCCTCCTCGCTGAGCTTGATCGACCGCGTCGTGCGGTGCAGGAGCTCAGTGCCGACCCGCTCCTCCAGGAAGGCGATGGCGCGGCTCACCGCGGCCGGCGAGCGGCCGAGTTTGCGGCCAGCAGCCGCAAGGCTGCCCTCGTCCACCGCAAGGACGAACACGTTCATCGCGTCGAGACGATCCATGCGCTTTCCGTCGCCCCAGCAAAGTCCGACCGCAAGCTAGGCGCTCACGCGCGACACGACAACCGCCGCAACCGCTGGCCCGCCATTCGATCGCGCCGCGAAAGAGTGTCTGCCGGACAGCGCGTATTCGCAACCAAGCCGCCGCGGCGTACCTCAGCGGGCAAGCCAGTCGCAGGCGACCGGCACAGGATCACTCCCATAAATCAGTAACAGGAGCCCAACATGGGTATCGAGCAGAAAGTCGCTATCATCACCGGTGCATCGCAGGGCATCGGCGCCGCCCTCGTCCAAGCCTACCGCGACCGCAATTATCGGGTCGTCGCAACGGCGCGCTCCATCAAACCTTCCGCCGATGATGGCATCCTTGCTGTCGCCGGCGACATCGCCGACCCCAGCACCGCCGAGCGCGTAGTGTCTCAGGCCGTCGCCCGGTTCGGCCGTGTCGACACGCTGGTCAACAATGCCGGCATCTTCGTCGCCAAGCCGTTCACGCAGTACACGGCCGAGGACTATGCGACGGTCATGGGCATCAACGTCGCGGGCTTCTTCCGCATCACGCAGCTCGCTATCGCCGAGATGGAAAAGCAGGGCTCGGGCCACGTCGTCCAGATCACGACCAGCCTGGTCGATCAGGCCAATTCGAACGTGCCATCAGTGCTGGCATCGCTAAGCAAGGGCGGGCTAGCGGCCGCGACGAAGTCGCTGGCAATCGAATATGCCAAGCGCGGCATTCGCGTGAACGCGGTTTCGCCCGGCATCATCAAGTCGCCGATGCATCCGGTCGAAACGCATGCCCAGTACGGCACGCTGCACCCCATCGGCCACATGGGCGAGATGGCCGACATCGTCGACGCGGTGCTCTATCTCGAGCGGGCGGGCTTCGTGACGGGCGAGATCCTGCATGTCGACGGCGGCCAGAGCGCCGGCCATTGAGCCGACAGGAGGGTTCACCATGCCAATCGTCACCATTCAAGTGACCCGCGAGGGAACGACGCCGGGCGCGGCGTCGCTCACCGCGGAGGAGAAAGTCGCGCTGATCAAGGGCTCGAGCCAATTGCTGCTCGATGTCCTCGGCAAGCCGCTGGATTCGACCTTTGTCGTGATCGACGAGGTCGATACCGCCAATTGGGGCTGGGGCGGTCTGCCTGTCCTCGAATTCAGGCGCCGTCGCGCGACGCCACCAGGCTGATCTGGAGCGGCGTGGGCGGTCGTTACGAATACTGCATCACGCCGTCGTCGATCTTGCCGAAGCGCAGCGAGACGATGTCGAGCGCATAGTTCTGATGCAGCCGCCACGGCCGCTTGGAGCCCTGCTTCGGCATCTTCGCAATCGAGCGCTGCACATAGCCGGAGGTGAAATCGAGCGAGGGCTGGGCGGTGACCGTCGAATCGTCATTGTGCGGCACGCACTGGCGGAAATTGTGCCGGTCCATGTAGTTGATGAGCCGGCAGACATATTCGCAGGTGAGATCGCATTTCAACGTCCAGGACGCGTTGGTGTAGCCGAAGGCGGAAGCCATGTTCGGCACGTCGGCGTACATCATGCCCTTGTAGGTCAGCGTTTTGGCAAAATCGACCACGCGGCCGTCGACACTGATCTCGAGTCCGCCGACGACCTGAAGCACGAGCCCTGTCGCGGTGACGATGATGTCGGCGGCAAGCTCGCTGCCGTCCTTGAGGCGAATTCCGTCTTTCGTGAAGGTGTCGATCTCGTTGGTGACGACGGAGGCACGCTTCTCGCGGATCGCAGTGAAGAGATCGCCGTCGGGCACCAGGCACAGCCGCTGATCCCAGGGATTGTAGCGCGGCGTGAAATGCGTCGCGACGTCGTAGTCCGGCCCCAGCGCCATCTGCACGCCCTTCAGGATCAGATCCTTCACCTTGGCGGGCCGGCGCCGGCTGAGCTGGAAGAAGAACATGCCCCACATCACGTTGCGCCAGCGGATCATATGATAGGCGAGCGTCGCCGGCAGGTTGCGGCGCAGCTTGTTGGCGAGTGGATCCTGCGCAGGACGCGACACGACATAGGTCGGCGAGCGCTGCAGCATGACGACCTCTGAGGCCTTCTTCGCAAGCTCCGGCACCAGCGTCACGGCAGTGGCGCCCGATCCGATCACCACGACGCGTCTTCCCGCGTAGTCGATATCCTCGGTCCACTTCTGCGGATGCACGATGCGGCCTTGAAAATCCGCGGCACCCTGGAACTCCGGCGTGTAGCCTTCCTCGTATTTGTAG
Organism: Bradyrhizobium sp. UFLA05-153; assembly: GCF_054185185.1. NCBI lineage: Bacteria > Pseudomonadati > Pseudomonadota > Alphaproteobacteria > Hyphomicrobiales > Nitrobacteraceae > Bradyrhizobium > Bradyrhizobium sp. UFLA05-153. The sequence continues at coordinate 35,187 of NZ_JBBIAM010000012.1, read as the reverse complement.
TAGCCGGAGCACATGAACAGGAAATTGCAGGTGAAGCGTACGATCTCGGCTGCGCCCTCGCCTGTCGTTCGTTCGGCCTCGACGGTCCAGCGCGCATCAGGCGTTGACCACGACGCGCGCTTGACGCGATGGCCGAAGCGGATCTTCTTGTCGATGCCGTTCTCGGATGCCGTCTCGCGCACGTAGTTGAGAATTTGCGGCCCGTCGGCGATCGCCTTGGGATCGGTCCACGGCTTGAAGGAATAGCCGAGCGTGAACATGTCGCTGTCGGAGCGGATGCCGGGATAGCGGAACAGATCCCAGGTGCCGCCGATGCAGTCGCGCCCCTCGAGGAGGACGTAGCTCTTGCCCGGGCATTTCGTCTTGAGATGATAGCCCGCGCCAATGCCGGACAGGCCGGCGCCGACGATGAGGACGTCGAAATGTTCTTGTTGCATGGTTTCCTCCGCCGCTGAGGATTGTCCGACCATCACCGCCGTGCGTCAATCGCTAATCGGCCCCCGATACAACCGGGAGGAGAACCCCGTAGTTTCCGGCCTGCAAAACAAAAAGCCCCGGATTGCTCCGGGGCTTTTGCACGTTTGAGACGAGTGGATATCAGTACCGATAGTGGTCCGACTTGTACGGACCTTCCTGCTTGACGCCGATATAGTCGGCCTGGTCCTTGCGCAACTCGGTCAGCTTGGCGCCGAGCTTGGCGAGGTGCAGGCGGGCGACCTTCTCGTCGAGCGACTTCGGCAGCACGTAGACCTTCTTCTCGTACTTGCCGTTCTTGTTGTTGGCCCAGAGCTCGATCTGCGCCAGCGTCTGGTTGGTGAACGACGCCGACATCACGAAGCTCGGATGTCCCATCGCGTTGCCGAGGTTCACGAGGCGGCCTTCCGACAGCATGATGATGCGGTGCTTGTCCGGGAATTCGATCTCATCGACCTGCGGCTTGATGTTGGTCCACTTCAGATTGCGCAGAGCCGCGATCTGGATCTCGTTGTCGAAATGGCCGATGTTGCACACGATGGCGCGATCCTTCATCGCGCGCATGTGCTCGATGGTGATGATGTCCTTGTTGCCGGTGGCGGTGACGAAGATGTCGGCGCGCGGCGCGGCGTCTTCCATCGTCACGACCTCATAGCCTTCCATCATCGCCTGCAGCGCGCAGATCGGGTCGACCTCCGACACCATGACGCGGCAGCCGGCCTGGCGCAGCGACGCCGCCGAACCCTTGCCGACGTCGCCGAAGCCCGCGACCATCGCGAGCTTGCCCGACATCATCACGTCGGTGCCCCGGCGAATGCCGTCGACCAGCGATTCACGGCAACCATAGAGGTTGTCGAACTTCGACTTGGTGACGCTGTCGTTGACGTTGATGGCGGGGAACAGCAGCGTGCCCTTGTTGGCCATCTCGTAGAGGCGATGCACGCCCGTGGTGGTCTCTTCCGAGACGCCCTTGATGTTCTTGGCGATCTCGCCGAAGTAACCCTTGGGCTTCTCCTTCAGGAGGCGCTTGATCAAGGCGTAGAAGATTTCCTCTTCCTCGGAAGCAGGCTTATCGAGGAAGGCGGTGTCGCCCTTCTCGGCGCGGACGCCGGCATGCACCAGCATGGTCGCGTCGCCGCCGTCATCGAGGATCATGTTCGGCGTACCGCCGCCATGCCAGTCGAACAGCTTTGCGGTGTAGTCCCAGTATTCGGTCAGCGTCTCGCCCTTCACGGCGAAGACGGGAATGCCGGCCGCGGCGATCGCGGCGGCCGCGTGATCCTGCGTCGAGTAGATGTTGCAGGAGACCCAGCGGATGTCGGCACCGAGGGCTGCGAGCGTCTCGATTAGCACCGCGGTCTGGATCGTCATGTGCAACGAGCCGGCGATGCGCGCGCCCTTCAGCGGCTGCTTCGGGCCAAACTCTTCACGGGTGGCCATCAGGCCGGGCATCTCGGTCTCGGCGAGCGAGATCTCCTTGCGGCCGAAATCGGCCAACGAAATGTCCTTGACGATGTAATCGGTGAAGCCGGGCTTCGCGTTCATGTCGAGCTTCCTGTTGTTTGAAAAAGTCGTTCCGGGGCGCTCGTGAAACGCGCGAACCCGGAATCCAGAGGTTCGAGATTCCGGGTTCGCCGCTGGCGCGGCGCCCCGGAATGACGGAATTGATCAGACCGCGCGCTTGAACGGCTCGACGAGGTCGGTCTTCTCCCACGAGAAGCCGCCTTCATTGTCGGGCGTCCGGCCGAAATGGCCGTAGGACGAGGTGCGCGCGTAGATCGGACGGTTGAGGTCGAGATGGCTGCGGATGCCGCGCGGAGTCAGGTCCATCACTTCGGCTGCGGCCTTCTCGAGCTTGTCCTCGGAGACCTTACCGGTGCCATGCGTATCGATGTAGATCGACAGCGGCCGCGCCACGCCGATGGCGTAAGCGAGCTGGAGCGTGCAGCGATCAGCGAGCCCTGCGGCCACGATGTTCTTGGCGAGATAGCGCGCTGCGTAAGCGGCCGAACGGTCGACCTTGGTCGGGTCCTTGCCGGAGAACGCGCCGCCGCCATGCGGGGCCGCGCCGCCGTAGGTGTCGACGATGATCTTGCGGCCGGTCAGGCCGGTGTCGCCGTCGGGACCGCCGATGTAGAACTTGCCGGTCGGGTTGATGTGCCAGATGGTCTTGCCGTTGATCCAATCCTTCGGCAGCGCCTCGCGCACATAGGGCTCGACGATGTCGCGAATCTGCGTGGACGAGATGTCCTCGACCAGATGCTGGTGCGAGACCACGATCTCGCGCACGCCGACCGGCTTGCCGTTCTCGTACTGCACGGTGACCTGGCTCTTGGAGTCCGGGCCCAAGACCTTCTCGCGGCCGGAGTGGCGCGCTTCGGAGATCAGCCGCAGGATCTTGTGGGCGTAGAAGATCGGCGCCGGCATCAGGTCGGGCGTCTCGTTGGTGGCGTAACCGAACATGATGCCCTGGTCGCCCGCGCCCTCCTCCTTGACCTCGCCCGGCTGAAGCGCATCGACGCCCTGCGCGATGTCGGCCGACTGCGGATGCAGCAGGATCTCGATATCCGCGGTCTTCCAGTGAAAACCTTCCTGCTCGTAGCCGATGTCCTTGATCGCGCCGCGCACGACGCTCTCGATCTGCTCGTTGGTGACCGATGCGGGACCACGGGTCTCGCCCGCGATCACGACCTTGTTGGTGGTCGCAAGCGTTTCGCAGGCGGCGCGGATCTGCCACGGGTCGATGCCGGCTTTCGGCCCCTCGCGGTAGAACAGATCGACGATCTCATCGGAGATCCGGTCGCAGACCTTGTCCGGATGGCCTTCAGATACGGACTCGCTGGTGAAGAGATAGGACGCTCGCATCAGTAACCCCTTGTCCCGCCCCGTTGGGCGGTCGTTTGCGATGTTTACTTTTGGATTATGTCAGTCACGCCGGCGCGAGATGACGTAGGATTCGTCGTAAAACCAGAGCCCGTTGTGTTTGCGCAGCACGTCCCTGGCGGCATCCAGAGTGCGGCCGTTTTGAGTCATTTCTGTCAATCGGTCGTCCTCAATCTGAGCGACATACACCGCCGCATTCCACGCTGCAAAGGCTGTCGAGGTTCCGATGGTCCCGGTCACCTCGTTGGGCAGCGCTTCCATATCATACCTGAAGATCGAACGGTTATCAGCATATGCATTAAAATTAAGGTCGCGGCCCAACGATCCGAGCTCATACTTAACAGCGCGCAATAGCTCATGACGGCTCACCGCGAAAGGATTTTCTCCAGGCCAGATCGCCTGGATCATTTCCATGCCGGGATCGTGACCATGAGAGTGAATTCCGATCAGGCGCCCCCCCGGTCGCAATGCCCGCGCCAGAGGTGCAATGATCCGCTTTGCCCGAAAATTAACCGAGGACAGGGCGCGGTATGGCTGGGATGCAATAACGAGGTCGAAATTGGCCTCGGTCTGGCCCGGCCGCGGAATGGTCGAATCCAGCAGGAATCTGTGATCTTCGCGATACAGCACGAGGACGACGGGCCGCTCGTAGAGCGGCATGGCCGTGCGCGGGCTGATCGCGGCGCGCCAGTTCTGCTCCAGGAACGGCCTCAGCTCGGCGATCTGCTGTTCGAACTCTCCCGAGGAAGCGCCCCGCAGCGGAACCTCGTGCCAGACGGTGGCGGCCGCCGCGGCGGGCGATGCCGGCGTCAGCCAGGGCGCCTCCGAGTAGAACATGTTGGTAAAGACGAAAACCGACGCCGGATGCTCGAAAATGCGGTCCGGCACCTTCTCCAGCGTCAGGCGCAGGTCCTCGAGACTGAGCTCCTTGCCGGCGACATAGAACGGCATGTGCGGAAAGCGCTGGTGCGTGGCGCGCAGGACCCGCGCCAGCACAGTGCCGTCGCCGACGCCCGCGTCGAATATGCGCAGGGCCGGCGGGCGCGGATGGATGCTGGTGAGCTCGAGCGCCACGCGCTCGGCGACCACGCGCTTCTCGCTGCAGGTATGGACGAACAGCAGGTATTTCTGCCGGTTCTCGAAGAAGCGGAAATTACCGCGCGGATCGCGCTTCTCCGGCGGCACCTGAAGCCCTCGCGGCGGTGGCAGGCCCCCGGTCATCGATGCGGCCATATAGGCCTGGATCCGCTCGAGCGTGTCGATGGTGATGCGCTTCCCCTCGCGCAGGCGCTGCACCAGCTTCCCATCGTTCACCGCGCGCCGGCCAAAGGTCGATTCCGCCATGTCCGCCTTGCGGCAGAACTCGGTGATCTGGCTGAGGATTTCGTCGTTCTTCATGGGTGGGACGGTGGTGGGCAGCGATGTTGGGTTCGATCGCATAGCAAATTCTGCCCACTCAGGGAATACCCTCTGGAATTGCTCCACTTCCGAATGAGGGGCTTCCCGCCCGCTCCTGAGCTTCATACGGCCGGCCCCGCGGGGTCGCCCCCAAACATCCCTATCGTGCGTTTGGCAGCGCGCACACTTCCCAGTATACGTAACGTACGGGGATGTTCGGGGTGGATATGTTCAGGTCGTTTTGGCTGGCCGCGTGTCTTTTTGCGGCACTATTGGCCAGCGCGCGCGCAGGCTATCTGGACGAGAATCCCGACGAGGTGTTTGCAACGGTCTATGAACGCATCGGGTCCCTGCCGGTCCAGGCCGCGCGCGATCCCTATGTCTGGCTGCGTCTGGAAGAGCTCAAGCGTGAGCCGTGCGACCAGAAGAGCATCGCCGATCTCGCACTGATGCTGGATAAGCTCGGCTACCGGCGACAGGCCGCCGATGGGCTTTATAAGTTCGTCAAGAACTGCGGTGCACCGCTGACCGCTCTGCACCGGTCGATCGACATCTATCTGAAGCTGACCGACTATCCGAAAGCGGTCGAGGTCGCCGACGAATTCATGCGGCGCGCGCCATCAAATCGCGAGGCGCACTATCTGCGAGGCGTTGCGCTGGAGGGCGTCGGCGACTACCACCGCGCGCTTGCCGATTACTCGGATGCGATCGAGCTCTATGGTGCGGACAAGAAAACGATATCGAGCCGTGTCTTTCTGCGCATGGCCGGTGCCTATGCGGCGCTCAAGCAGTTCTGCGAAGCGACTGCGCCGATCAATACGTGGATTGCGCTCGATCCGATGAATCGCGATACGAGCCAGACCCGAAAGATCATCGCCGACTACGAAAGCCAGGGAAACTGTATCGCATCAACCGCGCTTCGAAAGGAAACCTTTCCGCTCCACGGCCAGAAGAACGTTCTCACCGTCAAGGCCCAGATCAACGGCGTGTCAGGCATGTTCATCCTCGACACCGGTGCCAGCTATGTGTCCGTGAAATCCGCCTTCGCCGGCCGGGCCAAAATCCCCGATGCCGGCTCCAGCGAGATCACTCTCGTGACGGCCAATGGGCAAACCAAAGCCAGGCTCGCCAGGGCCGACAAGATCGCGCTCGGCAAGCTGGAGGCAAGCAACGTCCCGATCGCGATCCAGACCGTGGACGACAAGAGCTATGGCCCCGGCATCGACGGCCTGCTCGGCATGAGCTTCCTGTCTCGGTTCGACGTGCAGATGGCCGGCGGCTTCATCGAGGTCCGCACCCGCCAGCCGAAGAGGTAAGGCCTGCGGCGCGGCACCCGGACTGAACCGCCCGTCCCACGGTGGCGACAAACACACGGACGATCTGTTTCATTTCCGCATTCCCGAGGCCTTCATGCGTCGTTTGCTCGTCGCGTTCTGCCTGCTCTTTGCCTCCGCCTGGTCCGCCCCCTCCTTCGCGCAAAGCCGCGCGCAGCTCGGTCCGCTCTGCACCACCGACACCACGCCGGCCGACCAGCAGATCGACGCCTGCAACAAGATCATCGCGCTGAAGGTGTTCAAGGGCGGACAGCTCGCCACCGTCTATTTCTGGCGCGCGGTGGGCTGGAACAAGAAGGGCGATTACGCGAAGGTCATCGCGGATGCGACCGAAGCGATCCGCCTGGAGCCGAGCCAGGCGGTCTACAACCTGCGCGGCTCGGCCTATTTCGACAAAGGCGAGTACGACATCGCGATCGCCGATTTCGACGATGCGCTAAAGCTTGGGCCGCCGAGCGGAATCATCTTCCACAACCGCGGCAACGCCTATCAGGGCAAGAAGGAGTACGCTAAGGCGATCGCGGATTTTGATGCTGCGATCAAGGCCGATCCGAAATCGGCATTCTCCTACCAAAACCGCGGCAACTGTAAGAAGGCGCTCGGCGACCTCGACGGCGCGCTCGCCGACATCAACCAGGCGATCAGGCTCGACCCCAGCCTGTCGCAGCCTTTGGTGCACCGGACCACGATCTGGCGCGCCAAGGGCGAGTTCGATCGCGCCATCGCCGACGGCACGGAGGCGATCCGGCTCGCCAAGGACAAGCCGCCGGTCAACATCATGACGCCGCCGAACAGCGTGCTGATCTCGGCCTATACGTTTCGCGGGCTCGCCTACGAGGCCAAGGGCGATTACGCACACGCCAAGGAGGACTACAAGGGCGCGCTCGGCGTCACGGCGTCGGACGCCGGCAGCAAGTCCAACCAGGCGACAGCCAAGGTGCGACTGTCCCTGCTATCAGACACAACCGTGCCGACGCCGCGCGATGCGCCGACCTCGACCGCGCAGCAGACGACGGCGCCCTCAGGGCAGCAGCAGGCGAGCACGGCGCCTTCGCCCTCGCCCACTCCGGCAGGCCGCGGCAAGCGCATGGCGCTGATAATCGGCAACGGCGCCTATGCCCACGTCAAGGCGCTGCCTAATCCGCCCAACGATGCGCGCGCAGTCGCGAAGAGCCTGCGTGACATCGGCTTCACGGTGTCGGAGGGCATCGACCTCGACCGCGCGACGATGCAGAAGATGACGCGCGACTTCCTGCGCGATGCGGCGCGGGCGCAGGTCACGGTGGTCTACTACGCCGGCCACGGTGTGCAGATCGACGGCCGCAACTATCTCATCCCGATCGACGTCGAACTCAAAGCGGGCGCCAACATGACGGAGGCGATGATCGACATGGACACGATCATGGCCGGCCTCGACGATCAGGTCCGCACCAACATCCTGATCTTCGATGCCTGCCGCAACAACCCGATGGCGCCGCAGGTCGCTGCCGCCAGCGCCAATCGCGGTATCGAAGGCGCCTCTGGTCTCGCAGCGCCGGCGAGTCTCGGTGCCGGCGCGACGTTAGGGGCCGGCACGCTGATCGCATTCGCCACGGCGCCGGGCCAGGTTGCGCTCGACGGCGAAGGCGCCAACTCGCCTTTCTCGTCCGCCCTCTCCCGCCATATCGGCACGCCAGGGCTCGAGGTGCAGCAGATGCTGACGCGGGTGCGTGCTGAGGTCGTCTCGTCCACCAAGAACAAGCAGGTGCCGTGGTCGAACTCGTCGCTGCTGGGCGAGGTTTATCTGGCGGAGAAGTGAGGGTGTGAGTGCGCCGTCGGTCAGGAACGCCGCGCTATCCGCGACACGCTCAGTTGTCATCGCCCGGCTTGACCGGTTGAAACCGCCCAGTATTCCAGAGACAGCGAGAGGCACGGAGAAGCCGCGGCGTACTGGATTCCCCGCTTTCGCGGGGAATGACAGCGAGCTAGCGGGTCTTAATTGCCCCACACTTCCTTCGCGATCTCGACCGCCAGGCTCAGCTTGGCCCACTGCTCTTCCTCGGAGAGGATGTTGCCTTCCTCGGTCGAGGCGAAGCCACATTGCGGGGAGAGAGCGAGCTGCTCCAGCGGCGCGAACTTGGCGGCTTCTTCCAGACGGCGCTTGATGTCGTCCTTCTTCTCGAGCTCGCCGAACTTCGAGGTGATGACGCCGACCACGACGACCTTGTTGCCCTTGGGCAAGAAGCGCAGCGGCTCGAAGCCGCCGGCGCGGTCTGAGTCATATTCCAGGAAGTAGCCGTCATAGTTGGTGCCGGCGAGCATGGTCTCGGCCACCGGCTCGTAGCCGCCCGAGGAGATCCAGGTCGAGCGGAAATTGCCGCGGCAGACATGGGTCGTCACCACCATGTCCGCGGGCTTCTCGGCCAGCGCGTAGTTGATGATGCGCGCGTAGATTTGCTGGAGACCATCCGGATTGTCGCCGCGCTCGCGCGCCTTCTTCAATTCGTCCTGCGAGCAGAGATAGGCCCACACGGTGTCGTCGAACTGGAGATAGCGGCAGCCGGCATCGTAGAACGCCTTGACCGCCTTGCGGTAGGTCTTGCCGAGATCCTCGTAGAAGGCATCGAGATCGGGGTAGACGTCCTTGGAGATCGCCTTGCGGCCGCCGCGGAAATGCAGCACCGCCGGCGAGGGGATCGTCATCTTGGCGGTAACGTGGGCCTGGTCGGCATACTTCTTCAGGAACTTGAAGTGGTCGAGCATCGGGTGGTGGTCGGGAAAGTCGAGCTTGCCGATCACCCGCACCGCGTCATGCCGCGTCTCGACGCCCGCGAACTGGATGCCTGTGTCCGGGTGGAACATTTCGCAGCCGGTGAGCTTCGCCAAGAAGTCGAAGTGCCACCAGGAGCGGCGGAATTCGCCGTCGGTCGCGAGCTTCAAGCCGATCGAGGCCTGCTTGTGCACGACCTTCTCGATCTCCATGTCCTCGATCTTGCGCAGATCATCGGCCGAGATCTCGCCCTTCTCCAGCTTGGCGCGGGCTTCCTTGATCTTGGCCGGACGCAGGAGGCTGCCGACCTCGTCGGCGCGGAAGGGGGCTTTGGTTCGCTGCATTGGTTCACTCCCGAATTTTCCAGAGCGTTTTCGGTTCGTGTGAAGAAAACGCGTCAGACAGACTAATGGGCGGCCGCTCCGGCGACGCCCAGATGGCGCTCGAGGACCGACGGGTCGGCCTTCAGCGCGGCGCTCGGGGCGTCGTGGACGATCGTTCCGCGCTCCAATATCACAACGCGGTCGGCAAGCCCCAGAATCTTTTGGGCGTTCTGCTCGACGATGATCGAGCAAATGCCGCCGGCCCGGGTGATGGTCCCGATCGCTTTCAGAAGCTCCTCGACGATGATGGGCGCAAGGCCCTCGGTCGGCTCGTCCAAAAGCAGCACCTTGGGATTGAGGGTCAGCGCGCGGCCGATCGCCAGCATCTGCTGCTCACCGCCGGAGAGCTGGTTGCCAAAGTTGCTCCGCCGCTCCTTCAGCCGCGGGAACATCTCGTAGACCTTCTCGACCGTCCAGAGGCCGGGCTGCGCCACGGCGGTCATGTTCTCTTCCACCGTAAGCGAGCGGAAGATGTTGCGCTCCTGCGGCACCCAGCCGATGCCGGCGCGCGCGCGCTGGTCGGGCCGCAGCGAGGTGACGTCGGTGCCGGCGAGCGCGACCGAGCCGGAAAAGCGTCGGGTGACGCCGACGATGGAGTTGATCAGCGTGGTCTTGCCGGTGCCGTTCCGGCCCAACAGCGCGAGCACCTGCCCCTCGGCGAGGCGCAGGGACATGTTGGGCAGCACCACCGCCTCGCCATAGCCGGCGCGCAGGGATTCGATTGCGAGCAGGTCAGACATTGACCGCCTCCTCGCCGAGATAGACGGCCTTGACCTGCGGATCGCGCGCGACCTGGTCGGGCGGGCCCTCGGTGAGCAGCGCGCCCGAGACCAGCACCGAGATGCGGTCAGCGAAGGAGAAGACGAGATCCATGTCATGCTCGATCAGGAGCACGGTGACGTCGCGGGGCAGCGCTGCGACCACGGCAAGGATGTCGTGGCGCTCGCTCTCGGGCACGCCCGCGGCGGGCTCGTCCAGCAACAGCACGCGCGGCTTGGCCGCGATTGCGACCGCGATCTCGAGCAGGCGCTGCTTGCCGTAGGGCAACGTCACGGTCTGCTCGTTCATGACGTCGAGCAAATGGAAGTGTTTGAGGAGCTCGGCGATCTCGCCATTGACGTCGTCACGGGTACCCATGCGCCGCCACCAGTCGCCGCCATGGCCGAGGCGTTCGGAGACGGCGAGGCCGATCGTTTCGAGCGCTGTCAAGTCGGGATAGAGCTGATTGATCTGGAAGGTACGCGACAGGCCGCGCAGCACGCGCTTGTGCACAGGCAGATCGGTGATGTCCTGGCCTTCGAGCAGGATACGCCCCGAGTTCGGCTTGAGCACGCCGGTGAGCTGGTTGATCACCGTGGTCTTGCCGGCGCCGTTTGGTCCGATCAGCGCATGTCGGGCGCCCTGCTCGATTTTCAGCGACAGGTCGCGCGTCACGCGCAGGCCACCGAAGGTCTTTTCGAGATTTTTGGTTTCGAGCGGGATGGTCATGCATCGCCCTCCGGCACGGCGACGACCGCCTTGCGACCGGCGACCTGCTTGATGATCAGGTTCGGCACGAACAGCACCCAGCGGTGCAGCCGCTGGCGCCCAACCAGCACGATCACGACCAGCACGAGGCCGATCCAGAACTGCCAATATTGCGGGGTGATGGTGGAGAACCATTCCTGGAGGATGCGGAATATGACCGCGCCGATCAGCCCGCCATAGAGATAGCCGGTGCCGCCGATGACGAGCACCAGCATGAGATCGGCCGAGCGCTCGAAAGCGAACACGTCGAGCGAGGCGATCGCGGTGGTCTGGGTGAACAACGCGCCGGCAATGCCGGCATAGAACGCGGCAAGCGTATAGATCGCGATCAGGCGGCGGTTGACCGGAATGCCGATGGCGGCGGCCCGCAGCGGATTGTTCTTGATGGCGCGCAGCGACAGGCCGAACGGTGAATGCACGATGCGGCGCGCGAGCAGAAACAGGACGAACAGGACGGCGACCGAATAGAAGAACCCGGTCTTGCCGAACATGTCGAAGGCAAGCGTTCCGAAGATCGGCTGCATCTCGATGCCTTGCAAGCCGTCGGTGCCGCCGGTGATGTTGGAGAATCGTTCGGCGAGCGCTTCAAGCAGCAATGCGATGCCGAGCGTCACCATGAGACGGGTCAGGTCGACGCCGCGGATGACGAGGAAGCTGGTGGCAAACCCCAGCACCATCGCCGCAAGACCGGCGACAACGAGCGCAATCACGGGCTCGTTGATAATCCCGTGCAGCGCAAGAAGCCCCGCGCCATAGGCGCCGACGCCGAAGAAGGCGGCATGGCCGAGCGAGACGATACCGGCATAACCAAGGATGAGATCGAGCGACATCGCAAACAACGCAAGCCGCACGATGTCGGTCATGATGAGATAGCGCGAGGGAAACACGAAGCCGCAGGCCAGCACGATGAGCCAGAAGGCGACTTCGCCATAGTGCCAGCGCGCATGGCGCTGGGCGTGATAACCGACGTCGGATGCAGCGCTCATCGGATTACTCAACGCGCAGCCGTGCGGCCGAACAGGCCGTTCGGGCGCCAGATCAGGATCACGATCATCATGGTGTAGATCACGAAGGGGCCCATCTTCGGCACGTAATACTTGCCGGCGACGTCGCCAATGCCGAGCAGAAGCGAAGCCAGAAATGGACCGGTAATTGAGGAGGAGCCGCCGACGGTGACCACGATCAGGAAGTAGATCATGAATTTCAGCGGGAAGTACGGATCAAGCCCGAGAATCTCCGCGCTCAGCGCGCCGCCGAGGCCGGCGAGGCCGCAGCCGAACGCAAAGGTGAAGGCGAACACCTGCGGCACGTTGATGCCGAGGCCGCTCGCCGCGCGCGGATCGTCGACGGCGGCGCGCAAACGGCTGCCGAAACGCGTCTTGGCCAGCACGAGCTGAAGCGCGATGGTGAGGAGCCCGCAGATGATGATGATCATCAAGCGGTAGCGGCCGATGCCAACGCCGAACAGGTCGAACTGGCCCTGCAACGCGGCCGGCAGGTTGATGAAGACGCGCGACGAGCCCTGGATGTAGTCAACGGCCGCGACCGACATGAACGTAAGACCAATGGTGAACAGCACCTGGTCGAGATGGCTGCGCGTATAGAGGTGGCGGTAGAGCGTTCGCTCCAGCACGATGCCGATTGCCGCGGCGGAGACGAAGGCGAGCGGCAGTGCGGCGAAGAACGGCCAGCCCTGCTGGTTGACCAGCACGGCGCAGATGTAACCGCCTGCCATTGCAAAGGCGCCATGGGCGAGATTGACGAAATTCATCAGGCCGAGCGTGACCGCGAGCCCGCAGGCGAGCACGAACAGCAGCATGCCGTAGGCAACGCCATCGAACAGGTTGGTGAGGATTGCGGTCATCGGAAGTTGATTGATCCTGGTAGACGCTCGTCATTCCGGGGCAGCGCGTGAGCGCTGAACCCGGAATCTCATTTCAACAACTTCGAGATCCCCCGATGCGCAATTGCGCATCTGAGGTTCGCGCCAAGGCGCGCCCCGGGGTGACGCGCGCCTCGCGCGTCACTTCTTGGTCTTGCCGAGATCCTTGACGGCCTCGAAGGTCTGGAATTCGACGTTGTAAAGCTCGCCGTCGACCTTCTCGACCTTCCGGATGTAGATGTTCTGCACGATGTCGCGGGTCTCGGGATCGATCGAGATCGGACCGCGCGGGCTCTCCCACTTCTGGCCCTTCATGGCCTCGATCAGCTTGGTGCCGTCGGTGTCGCCATTCGTCTTCTTCAGAGCCTCGTAGATCAAATGGATGCCGTCATAGCCGCTCACCGCCATGAAGCCCGGGCGGGTACCGAAGGCCTTCTTGTAGGCCGCGACGAAATCCTTGTTCATCTGCGAGGGATGCGCCGCAGAGTAGAGATGCGCGGTCACGGTGCCGAGCACGGCATCGCCCATGTTGTTGAGGAGATCGTCGTCGGTGACGTCGCCCGGCCCGATCACCTTGATTCCGGCCTTGTCGAGTCCACGTTCGGCATACTGCTTCATGAAGTTGCCGCCCTGGCCGGCCGGCACGAACACGAAGATCGCGTCGGGTTTTGCGTCCTTCATGCGCTGGAGGAATGGCGCGAAGTCGGGGTTGGCGAGCGGCACCTTGACCTCTTCGACCACCTCGCCGCCGCCGGCGACAAAGTGCTCCTTGAAGAAGTTGAGCGCGTCATTGCCCGGCGCGTAGTCCGAGGTCAGCGTCGCCACCTTCTTGATGCCGTTCTTCACCGCCCAGTCGCCGATGATCGTCGAGGACTGCGCCAGCGTGAAGCTGGTGCGCACGATGTAGGGCGAGCGCTCGGTGATGATCGAGGTGCCGGCCGCCATCACGACTTCCGGAATCTTGGCCTGGGTGGCGAGCGGCGCAGCGGCAAGCGCCGCCGGCGTCACGCCGAAACCGGCGATGAAATTGACCTTGTCGTTGACGATCAGTTCCTGCGCGGCCGTCTTGGTCTTGTCGGGAATCGCGGCGTCGTCCTTGACGACGATCTCGACCTTCTTGCCGGCGACGGTGTCGCCCTTCTGCTGCATGTAGAGCTTGATCGCGTTCTCGATCTGCTTGCCGGTCGAGGCCTGGCCGCCGGTCATCGGCAGGATCAGGCCGACCTTCACGGTATCTTCAGCCCTGGCGGCCGTGGCGGCCACGAGGCCTGCGACGGCCGCGAGCGTGGCGACCCATGACAATCTGCGACGTCCGAACATCAAAATGTCCCTCCCCTTCTTCCTTCTCTTGCGCCCTGAACCGAGTACCCGGCTCTTGCCTCACCATAACTCAGACCGGACCATGTGGCGGGGGCCACAAGGCGTCTTTCGCGCCCCTGTTGTCAATCGAACGTTCGGCGCAAGCCGGACGATGCGACCCGGGACAACACGGCCCGATTTCCACGGTATTTGTTACCAGTTATTGGTCTTTCGACGATTTGTACGCTTGTACAAATAAAATGGTCTTGTCAACGAAAAACCCCGTCGCTGCGACAGCCAATTTGTCGCGAACTGGGGCCGACACTCTAAGAAGCCCCGCCGCGGCGTGGATGGAGAATTGCGCCTTTCATTTGCAGAATTTGAACACGCCGATACGCTTTACCGTTCAGCTTCAGTGAATACGCTATGTATACATACCAGCTGGGAAGGACGCTTCAAGAGCCGAATTATCGTACCAAAATACCATTGCTGTATACAGATGAAACACGTCTTCGAATAAGCCAATTTTACCTGTTGAAGCGCTAGAGTCCGCCGCTGGCGCCATCCGGCGTCCCGTCACCGCGCCTGATCCGGCATCGCCTTAGAAGATACCCATGCGTTTCCACTCGCTTTCGATTGCTGCCGCAGCCGCCCTGCTGGCTTCCGGCCTTGCAGGCTGCGGCACCGTCAACGAGAAGCTTTCCGCTGGGATGGGCGACTACGTTCCGCACTGGGCCGGCGGCCTGCCGGCCGACGCACCTCCGCGCCCTGGCACGCCGCAATACGACGCCTGGATGAAGGAGCGTGAACGCAAGCGGATGATGCCGGCTGCGGATCGCGAAAAGGAAGAGCAGGCGCAGAAAGGCGCCACGGGCTCCACGTCCAGCGACGCGGTGCATTGAGCCGCAAATCGTCATTCCGGGGCGATGCGTCAGCATCGAACCCGGAATCTCGAGGTTCCGGGTTCGCGCTTCGCGCGCCCCGGAACGACGGCCGACTAATCCACGAACACAACGGTCTTGCGGCCGTTGAGGATGACGCGGTCGTCGAGATGGTAGCGGATCGCGCGCGCAAGCACGCGCCTTTCGATGTCGCGGCCCTTGCGGACGAGATCCTCGGGCGTGTCGCGATGACTGATGCGCTCGACGTCCTGGTCGATGATCGGTCCCTCGTCGAGGTCGCGCGTGACGTAATGCGCGGTCGCGCCGATCAGCTTGACGCCGCGCTCATGCGCCTGGTGATAGGGTTTCGCGCCCTTGAAACCCGGCAGGAACGAGTGGTGGATGTTGATGCAGCGGCCGGAGAGTTTTGCCGAGAGATCGTCCGACAGGATCTGCATGTAGCGGGCGAGCACCACGAGATCGGTCGCGGTCTTGGCGACGAGTTCGAGGATCTGCGCCTCCTGCTCGCGCTTGGTCTCCCTAGTGATCGGCAGATGGTGGAACGGGATGCCGCCGAAATCGAGCCCGGCATAGACCTCGCGCGGATGGTTGGAGACGATCGCTGCGAGCGTCATCGGCAATTCGCCGGTGCGCCAGCGATAGAGGATGTCGACCAGGCAGTGGTCGGACTTCGACACCAGCAGCATCACGCGGCGATGCGCGGCGCGGTCGCGCATCTGCCACTCCATGCCGAAGCGCTCCGCGATCGCGGCGAAACCGGTCTGCAAGGCCGACAGCTCGACGGCGAGATCGGCCGCCGTGAACACCACCCGCATGAAGAAATTCTTGGTCTCGATGTCGTCGAACTGCTGGGCGTCGAGAATGTTCTGTCCGTTATGGGCAAGGAAAGTCGACACCGCCGAGACGATGCCGGGGCGATCCGGACAGGAGAGCGTCAGAACATATTGCTGGTCGGGCATGAGCGTTGATGAAGGTTTGGGCAAATGAAGCGGAACAGGCCGATTTGCGTCCTGCTCTATCACCGGAGCCGGCCTTGCGCCAATCCCAAGACCGGAGTCAGGATGAACGTAACATTGCAATTCCAAACTGAGGCCCGACCATGGACCGGCTGAACGGCTACCGCATCCTGATCCTGGAAACGCGCGAGGAGGCCCAATTCTCCAAGCTTCTCGCCGAACAGGGCGCCGATGTCGTGCAATGCCCGATGTTCGCCATTCACGATGCGCCGGATCCCGCGCCGGTCGAGGCCTGGATCCGACGCTGTATCGACAGGCCGTTCGACGACCTCGTGCTGATGACCGGCGAAGGCCTGCGGCGGATGATCAAGCTCGCGCGCGAGCGTGGGATCGACCAGGCGCTTGTCGAGGCGCTTGCCAAATCGCGAAAATTCACTCGCGGACCGAAGCCTGGACGTGCCCTGCGCGAGATTGGGCTGGATTCGCAGCAGACCACGGAGAAGCCGACCACCGAGGGCGTGATCGAGATGCTGGCGAAGATCGACCTCGGGCGGCATCGCCTCGGCCTGCAGCTCTATCCTGACAAGGATCACAGCGCGCTGATCGGCTCGCTCGAGGCGCAGGGTGCTGAAGTCGATACCGTGTTGCCTTACGTCTACGATCCAAAGGCGGCGGATGCGAATATCGTCACTGCGATCGACGAGATGGCGGAAGGGCGGATCGACGCCATCGCACTCACCAATCTTGGCCAGGTCCGCCGCTTGATCGAAGCCGCGAAGGCGCATGGCAGCGAGGCGCGCCTGCGCGCAGGGTTCGAGCGGACGCTGATCGCGTCGGTGGGCCCGGCTGTCTCCGGCGAGCTCGCGGCCCACGGCTTGCGCACCGACGTCGCGCCGGTGGAAGACCACTATTTCATGCGCCCGCTGATCTCGGCGATGGCGGCGGCGCTCGCAGAGAAACGGCCGAAGGTGGCGGGTTGATCGTCAGACGCTAGCCTGCCACCTGCGAGGCGGCCGACATCAACTCCTGCGGGTTCGGGGCTCCGAACATGCGCTGGCCACCGTCGGGGACCTCGGTAAACGTCCAACGCACGATCCCCTGCCGATCGAGCAGGAACTGGCCGAATAGCTGGCCCGTGCCGGCCGCGGCCATGCGCTGATCGGCTTCGGTCATCTCGTAGCCGTCCTTGTTGTTGAGGTACTCGGCGGCCGCCGGCCGGTTCATCGGGCCGGGCAATTCGCCGGGCATATTGACTGGCATGCTCAGAACCACGTCGATGCCCACCTTGCGCGGCCACTCGGTCTCGTTCTGCGTGAACTCGACATTGGGCAGGCCAAACGCGCGGTGCGAGACCCGCTCGGGGTCCGACGCGGCAAGAAGGTTGGGCAACGGATGGTAGCGGAAGTAGAGCCGCGCGCGTTCGATCGGCGTATTGACGACCGTGAGGCTTTCGACGCCCTTCTCGCGCAGGGCTGCGTCAAGCTGCGCCTGTGCGGCGATATGGCGCCGGCAGAACGGGCAGTGCAGGCCTCGAAACAGGCCGACCAAGATCGGACTATGCCCGCGGAAATCTTCGAGCGCGACCTTTCCTTCGCGCGTGATGGCGTCCAACACGACGTTCGGTGCGCGATCGCCGGGCTGAAGTGGTCCATCGACATGGCGGTCTGACATGGTTGAACTCCCTCACATTGGCTAGTCCAGAAATGGCAGTACGATCAGCCCTGCGGGATCGAGCCCGTGCCGGGCGCAGACATCTTGGGCCAGCGCGAAATACCGCTCGGCCTCGGGCATGTCGCCTCGATCAAGGTTCAGTGTCGCAAGACCATCATAGCACGGAAAGAGCTGCTGCGGCTCGCCGGTCTCGCTCGCCACCTCGATTGCCTCATTGTAGCAGCGGGCAGCCAGGTCGGGGCGGAAATGGCACTGATGGATTTGCCCGAGCACGATCAAGGGCACCGGGAGATGCTCGCGCTGATCGAGTGCACGGTCGATCTCGATCGCCTTCTCGGCAGCCGGCACCCCCTCCTCGGAACATTTGTCCGTGAAGGTGCAACAAGCGACGGCATAATTGGCAAACAGGCGCGCCTGGAAGCCGAGATCGCCGATGCGACGCGCGACATCGAGGCCGCGCCGGCAAACCTCCATGGCTTGCGCCGGGTCGACAGTGGTGTAGAGCACGCCAAGATTGGTGTAGCTGCGACAGGCCACGTTGAGATGGCCGGCGGCCTCGGCGGCTGCGACACTTTGCTCCACCTCGCGCACCGCCTCCTGGTGTCGTCCAAGCCGCGCCAGTGCAACCGCCTTGGTGTTGAGAGCCTCGGCAATGGCCCGCGCTGCCTCGGCTTGCTTGTCCGCGTCCGCCGGCGCGGATCGGGCGTAGCCAAGCGCCTCGTCGGCCCATCTCGCGGCAGCTACGTGGTCACCCATGCGAAACGCGAGACGGCCGCGCTCCTGCAGGAGGTGCGCCCACTCGATTGGCGCCTCGGTCCCTCCAAGCAGTTCAGCCGCCTCTGCGTAGTGCGTTTCTGCCTTGGTCCGCTTGCCGGCGTCCCACAACATCCGGCCAAGCTTGCGAAGAATGCGCGCTTCGCCGATGCGGTCCCCTGCGGCCCGGTGACCTTCCAGCGCGCTCTGGTAGTGCTCCTCGGCGGTGTTTCGACGGCCGGCCGCGCCACAGAGGTCCGCGATCCGCTCGTACAGGGCCAGGCGTTCCGGTTCGCCTTCGCCGCCGGTCAACAGTACAGCGAGGGCCTGCTGGTAGAGACGGATGGCATCGTCATTGGCATAGGTCGCGCGAGCGCGATCGCCGGCTGCCCGCAGATAGCGCGCACCTTTCGGCTTGCTCGCGCTCAGGCTGAAGTGGTGTCCGAGCAGGACGAGGTCTTCGAGCCGCTCTGGCTCGTTGCCGTAGAGACGCTCCAGAGCGGCACCAATCCGCCCGTGGAGCTCGATCCGGCGCTGCAAGAGCAGGTTCTGATAGATCACGTCCTGAAGCATGGTTTGCGTGAAGCGGTAGGATCGCAGCGAAATGGAGTTCGAGCCTGCGACCTCCTCGACGATCTCGGCGTCGCACAGAAGCTCGAGCCCCACCTCTACCTTTGCCCGATCGGTCGCCGTCGCACCGAGGAGAGCCGCATCGAAGCGCGGGCCGATCACCGCGGCCTCCTGGGCCAGCCGGCGCACCTCATGCGGCAGCCGGTCCAGGCGCGCCAGCAACAGCGCCTGAATGTTTGCCGGAATATCGGCGGCGGCTTCATCCGACTTGATCCGCCACTGCGAGCCGTCACGCTCCAGGGCACCGGCTTCAATGAGACCGCGGATGATCTCCTCAAAGAAGAGTGGATTGCCGCTCGCACGCTCGAGGATTCGACTGAACAGACGCCCCGGCGGTTCGCGCCAACCCTGACTGAAATAGGCCGCGAGCAGCTTTTGTCCGTCGGCGTCACCAAGCGGAGGCAGCCGAAGGGTTGTGTGGCTGATCCGACCCGAACCGAACTGATCCAGCTCCAGCATTGGCCGATGCGTGAACAACAGCATCAGCCGCGTACGCTCCAGCCGGTCCATCAGGAACCGCAGCGCTTCGAGAGACACGGCATCGGCCCAGTGCAGATCTTCAACAATGATCAGAAGCGGCGACAAGGCCAGACGCCGTTCGAAGACGGTGCGAATCGCAAAGAATATCTGCCGCCGGAGCTGTTCGGGCTCGACGTGCTGCAGCACGGCGTCGGGGTCGCCGAGGCCGAGAACGTGGAAATAGAGCGGCATCAATCGCTCTGCCTCTTCAGTCGCAAGGCCAAGCTCCGACAGCGCGGCAGCCAGCCTGGCCTCGGTCTCTGCGGCGCTGGCCTTCTGCGCGATGCCATAGGCGCTGCGCAGCACCGCCGCGAGCGTGCCGTAGGATTGTTCACCCAATGGCGAGCAGACAGCCTGCCGGATCGCCACATCTGCGAAGCGATCCTCATCGCGGATACGGGCGACGAATTCGTTCACCAGGCGCGTTTTCCCGATTCCGGCTTCGCCGACCAGCCGCACCAGTTGAGCCGCGCCGCCGCACGCACGATCAAGGCTGCCGATCACGCGGGCAAGCTCGGCGTCGCGCCCGATCAGGGGCGCGCTGAGGCCCAGCGTGTCGAGGCCTCTCGCCGCACGGGGCGTTTCGAGCGCCCCCTTCAAACGATGGACCAGGACGCTGCCCATCTTGCCCTTAAGCGAGACCTCGCCAAGCGAGTCATAGGAGAAAGCATGCCGCGTCAGCCGGTGGGTCAACGGCCCGACCAGGACCTCGCCCGGAGGAGCCATCGACTGCAATCGCTGTGCGGTATTTACCGTGTCGCCGGTCACCGAATAAGATTTGGCAACACCCACACCCAGCCCTCCCGCAACGACGTGCCCGGTGTTGATGCCGACATGGAGCAGCAGCGGTGAACCGGCATACGCCTTCGCGCGTTCGCTGAGGCGCGCCGTCCGGCTGATCATGTCCAGGGCGGCGCGGATCGCCCGCTCCGGGTCGTCCTCGTGCGCGGCCGGCGCACCAAAAAGAGCAAGCAGCGCATCGCCGATGAATTTGTCCACGAAGCCGCCAAAGCCCTGCACGGCGGCCGTCAGCTCCTCGAATAGTTCGTTCTGAAGCGTCTGCATGACCTCGGGGTCGAGCCGCTCGGTCATCGTGGTGAAGCCGCTGAGGTCGGCAAACAGCACGGTGATGGTACGACGGTTTGCCTCGCCATCGATTTTGTCCGACTGCGGTCGAGACGCGTGTTGAGCCTCGACCATCGGCGCGAGCGGCGGCGAGGAGGACCTGATCGGGATTGTCGTCGGGGTCGTCCGAACCGATGCCTGCCCGCCGCCTTTGGAAGCCTCACAGACGGGAATGCCGCATTTCGGGCAGTATGCGAAATCCGGCGCGCATGGAAAGCCGCAGCCAGGGCACGCGATCGGCTGCTTCGTGCCGCACTTCGGGCAGAAGGCAAAGCCGCTCTGAACCTCGTACTCGCAACCCGAGCACTTCATGGCCCAAGACCTTTTCGTAGCCCAAGACCTCGCGGAAGCCACGATGGCGCGATCAGCAGGCCCGACCGAATGGGCCCAGGATGCGACCAGAATGGGCTCGACGCGCCGGAAGAGCAAGCGGCGGCTCGTCTGCTCATCCACGTAAACAGGTGGGACAGCGAGGCCGCGCTGCGGGTGCACTGGCGGACCGAAGGCGACTGCTGTGCGCTACCCCGCACAAAACTGCACTCTTCTATCTGCAGCGATTCTATTCAACAGGCGGAAGTCCCGCTGAGCGCGGCCCATCGCGAATCGTCGGCGAGCATGGCGGCATGCGGTAGCGTCAATTGACACGAGTATCGCCTGCACTACGCTGACGAACAGAAAGAACCAATAATAAGGGCAGGGAATCGCCGTGAAACCCGTCATCGCATCTTGAGCACAGCTACACGACCTTCCGCGCTCGCGCCGTTCCGCATCCGCAACTATCGCTTTCAATGGCCGTCCGATCTCCTCACCTCCTGGGCGTTCGAGGTGGAGACGCTGGTGCTCGGCTGGTACATCATGGTGGAGACCGGCTCGGTTCTGCTGCTTACCATCCTGGCATCGCTGCAATATGTCGGGACACTCATTGCGCCGGTGTTCGGGATGATAGGAGACCGCATCGGTCACCGGGACCTTCTCATCGCCATGCGTCTTGCTTATACGGCACTGTCTTCGACCATCATGGCGCTGGCCCTCACCGGCCATCTGGCGACGTTCAATGTGATGATCATCGTCGCGGTCATGGGCCTGATCCGCCCTTCGGACCTCGGCATGCGCGGCGCGCTGCTCGCCAGCATCATGCCGGCCGAACAACTGGTTGGTGCAATCAGCCTGTCGCGCACGACCCAGGATAGCGCGCGCATCGCCGGCGCCTTGACCGGTGCCGGACTGTTCGCAGCGCTTGGCATCGGCCTCGTGTATGTGGCGACCGCCTGCCTCTATCTCGTGGCCGCGATCCTGATGCTCTGCCTGACCCGGCCGGCAAAGTCCTCTGCCGCAAGCCATCGCCCGGCGGACGGCCGCGCCGGCACGAGATTGCTGCGCGACCTGAAGGAAGGCATCGTTTATGCCTGGAACGGCCCCGGGATGAGAGCGGCGCTCTGCGTCGCATTTTTGGCCAATCTCACGGCATTTCCGCTGACGAGCGGGCTGTTACCTTTCGTCGCGCGCGATATCTTTCATACTGACCAGACCGGTCTCGGCTATCTGTCGGCGAGTTTTGCCGTGGGCTCGCTGACAGGTTCGATCGCACTCAGCCTTATGAGCGGCTTGCGGATCGCCCGGCTTCTGATCGGCGCGACGCTCGCCTGGTACGCGATGCTGCTGGTGTTCGTCGGAATGAGGACCATGCCGGTCGCCATGGCCTGCCTCGTGCTCGCCGGCATCGCGCAGAGCATGTCGATGATATCAGCCGCCGTGATCCTGATGCGCGCGGCGAGCGCGCACCTCCGGGGCCGCGTCATGGGGGTGCGCATGATGGTGATCTACGGCTTGCCGCTCGGGCTGCTTGCGGCGGGCAGCCTGATCGACCGCATCGGCTATTCGGCGACAGGTTCGCTGTATGCGATCTCTGGCTTCATCGCTATGATGGCGATTGCAGTGCGCTGGCGCGCCGATCTGTGGCCGGCACACGCGCCAGCCAATGCGCGATGATGGATTGGCGCCCTAAACCCTAATCCCCATATCCGCGCAGCCGCTCGACATCGAGGATGGTGACGCCGCCATATTCGAGCCGCAGCAGCCCCTCCTTCTCGAGCCGGTTCAGCGCGCGGTTCGCGTTCTGCCGCGACATGCCGGAGAGTGCGCCGATCTCCTCCTGCGTGATCTCCAGATGCGTCTTGGAATCCGGATAGAGGATCGGATTGAACAGCGAGGCGATGCTACGGGCAAGGCGCGCTGTGGCGTCCAGCGTGCGGTTGACCTCGAGCATGCCGATGAACTGGCCGAGCCGCTCGTTGAGCTGGCGCACCAGGAAGCGGTTGAAGCCGACGCTGTTCTCGAACAGCCACAGGAAGGCGCTGCGCTCCATCAGAGCGAGACGGCTGTCGCGGAGCGCAACCACGTCGTAGCGCCGCGGCTCGTTCTTGAGCACGCTGCCCTCGCCGAACCAGGCTCCCGCGGTGAGACCCGCGAGGCTCGTCTCCTTGCCGTCGCGCGAAACCCCGCCCATCCGGGCGAGGCCACTGACCACGCCGGCCCAATAGTCGAACTTGTCGCCGCGCATGAAGACAGTCTCGCCGTTGGCGTAGGATTTTTCGACGATCCCGGCGCGGGCGACCTCAATCTCGCGCGTCGTGAGTTCGCGCGACCAGGCGGCGACGCGCTTCAATTGATCCTCTGAAATCATGATCCCGAAGCCAACCGCACCGTAACGCCACCCCGCCTGATTGCTGCATCGCAGCAAACCCGCCTCATTCGCCCTGCGGCGAAAGAAGCAAGCCCCGCCCCCGCGAAAAACTTTGCCGACGAATTGTCAGGCACAAGACATTTCAAGATAGCGCTTTACCCTATTGAGGACCACCTCGCGCGATCGGCTTTTGTTCCCAATGGGGATAGCGTCGGCCGCGTGATCGGACCGGGACCATCGGCTGCATGGCCTCGCCCGAACGGCCGATATAGGATCAGCCCAAGGAAATGGACGAAAGAGCGCCAAAGCGCCGTCGCCGGGGAGGGAATTATTGGTGGCAACCAATCTTGAAGTGCGCGGCGTGTCCTTGCGGTTCGGCGGCGTCCGCGCGCTGACCGACGTCAGCTTTTCCATCAAGGACGGCGAGCTGTTCTCGATCATCGGCCCCAACGGCGCAGGCAAGACCTCGATCGTGAACTGTATTTCCGGTCGCTACAAGCCGACGGAAGGCCAGCTCTTCTACCAGGACCGCGACATCACCGGATTGACGCCAAACGCCCGCGCCTCGCTCGGCATCGGCCGCACATTCCAGAATCTGGCGCTGTTCCACCATATGAGCGTGCTCGACAACATCATGGTTGGCCGCCATCACCTGCTGAAGAACAATTTCATCACGGGCTCGCTGTACTGGCTGACCGGCGCGCGCAAGGAGGAGCTCGCGCACCGCCGCAAGGTCGAGGAGATCATCGACTTCCTCGACCTGCAATCGGTTCGAAAAGCGCAAGCCGGCACCCTGCCCTACGGCCTGCGCAAGCGCGTCGAGCTGGCGCGCGCCATGGCGCTGGAGCCGCGCCTCATTCTCCTCGACGAGCCGATGGCCGGCATGAACTTCGAGGAGAAGGAGGACATGGCCCGCTACATCGTCGATCTCAACGAGGAGTTCGGGATGACGGTGGTGATGATCGAGCACGACATGGGCGTAGTGATGGATATTTCCCACCGCGTCATGGTGCTGGATTTCGGCCGCAAGATCGCCGAGGGCGATCCGGCGGCGGTGCTGGCCGATCCCCACGTCAAGCGCGCCTATCTCGGCGAAGAGGACGACGTGCTGGTCGATCCCGACGACAAGCCCGCTGCCCCGGAGTGCGCGGCATGATGGATTATGCGGGGCGCGTCGCGCAGGCCGACACCTATCCGAAACTGCTACGGCTGAATGCGATGGAGCACGGCAGCGAGGTCGCGCTTCGCGAAAAGGATTTTGGGCTCTGGCGTCTTTTCACCTGGAGCGACTACCAGAGGCGGGTGCGCGATTTCGCGCTCGGCCTCGTTGAACTCGGCCTCGGCCGCGGCGACGTCATCGGTATCATCGGCGACAACCGGCCCGACTGGGTCGCGGCGGAAGTGGCTACCCATGCCATCGGCGGTCTGAGCCTCGGGCTCTATCGCGACGTGCTGGATGAGGAGGCCTCCTATCTCCTCACCTATGGCGAAGCGCAGCTCGTCTTCGCCGAGGACGAGGAGCAGGTCGACAAGCTTTTGGGGCTCGCCGACCGCGTGCCGAAACTAAAGCACATCATCTATTCCGATCCGCGCGGCATGCGGAAATATGATGATCCGCGGCTAATGCCGGCCGAGAAGCTCGCCGAGCTCGGCCGTGCGCGCGCCGCGCGCGAGCCGGAGCTTTACGACAGGCTGGTGGATGCGACCAGGGGCGAGGACGTCGCGATCCTCTGCACCACGTCGGGCACCACCTCGCATCCCAAGCTTGCGATGCTCGCCGCCGGCCGCGTGCTCGGCCACTGCGCGACCTACCTCGCCTTCGATCCGAAGGGACCGGACGACGAATACGTCTCGGTGCTGCCTCTGCCCTGGATCATGGAGCAGGTGTATGTGCTCGGCAAAGGCCTGCTCTGCCGGATGAAGATCAACTTCGTTGAAGAGCCCGACACCATGATGAACGATCTGCGCGAGATCGCGCCGACGTTCGTTCTCTTCGCGCCACGCGTATGGGAATCGATCGCCGCCGATGTCCGGGCCAAGGTGATGGACGCGACGCCGTTCAAGCAGCGGCTGTTCGATCTTGGCATGAAGACCGGGCTTGCCGCGCTCGCGCAAGGCAAGCATTCGAGCCTCGCCGACATGATCCTGTTCCGCGCCCTGCGCGACCGTCTCGGATTCACGCGGCTGCGCTCGGCTGCGACGGGCGGCGCGGCGCTTGGGCCTGATACCTTCAAGTTTTTCCAGGCGATGGGCGTGCCGCTGCGCACGCTCTACGGCCAGACCGAGCTCCTGGGCGCCTACACGCTGCATCCCGAGGGCAAGGTCGACCCTGACACCACGGGCGTGGCGATGGCCGACGATATCGAGATCCGCATCGACAATGCCGACATCCATGGTGTCGGCGAGATCGTGGTGCGGCATCCCAACATGTTCTTAGGATATTACAAGAACCCCGAGGCAAGCGTCGCCGACATCAGGGATGGCTGGATGCTCTCGGGCGATGCCGGCTATTTCAACGATAGCAAGCAGCTGGTCGTCATCGACCGGATCAAGGACCTCGCAGAGACTTCGCGCGGCGAACGCTTCTCGCCGCAGTTCATCGAGAACAAGCTGAAGTTCTCACCCTATATCGCGGAAGCCGTAGTGTTGGGTGCGGGCCGCGACGCGCTCGCAGCCATGATCTGCATCCGCTACTCCATCATCTCGAAATGGGCGGAGAAGAACCGCCTCTCCTTCACCACCTATAGCGACCTCGCCTCGCGGCCGGAGGTCTATGCGCTGCTCCAGAAGGAAGTCGAGACCGTGAACGCGACGCTGCCGCCGGCGCAGCGCATCTCGCGCTTCCTCCTGCTTTACAAGGAGCTGGATGCCGACGACGGTGAACTCACCCGCACCCGAAAGGTGCGTCGCGGCGTCATCAACGAGAAATACGCAGATATCATCGACGCCATCTACCGGGGCGATGCCAACATCCCCGTCGACACCGTGATCCGCTTCCAGGACGGCACCACGCAGAGGGTGCGCACGAGCTTGCGGGTGGTGGACCTGCGCGCCGACGCGCATATGGCGGAGGCGGCGGAGTGAGTCTTTCGCAAGCAACGAGCACGATGCACCTTATTCTGCCCTCTCCCCTTGTGGGAGAGGGCAGCTCCGCCCTCAGCCGCAAGCTCGTAGGGGTGAGGGGTCCTCTCTCCACACCTTCAATGCGGAGGCAACCCCTCACCCGGCTTCGCTTCGCGAAGCCACCCTCTCCCGCAAGCGGAGAGGGTGCACCGTCAACGCTTCTGCATTTTGCGCGGAAATCGACATGAATACCGCATTCCTCATCCAGCTCCTGGTCAACGGCCTCGTGGTCGGAACGCTCTATGGCGTGGTCGCGATGTCGTTTGTGCTGATCTACAAGGCGACGCAGGTCGTCAACTTCGCGCAAGGTGAATTGCTGCTGGTCGGCGCCTGGGTGTGCTGGGCGCTGCTGGCGAAATACCAGGTGCCGTTCTGGATCGGCATGCCAATGACGCTCGTCTTCATGTTCGTGTTCGGCATTGCGATCCAGGTCCTGATCCTGAGGCCCATGATCGGCGAGCCGATCATCTCGGTGATCATGGTCACCATCGGCCTCTCGACGGTCTTCCAGGCCGCGCTGAAGTGGATGTTCGGCGTCAACCCGCAGCCGTTCCCGCGCGTATTCGAGAGCCAGTCGGTGAACCTGCTCGGGCTGCAGATCCAGACCGTCTACATCATGAGCCTAGTGGTGTCGGTGGCAATGATGATCGGCATGGCCTGGTTCTTCCGGGCCTCGAAATACGGGCTTGCGATGCGGGCCACCGCGTTCAATCAGCAAGTGGCGCAGTCGCTCGGCATTTCCGTCAAAAGCGTGTTCGCGATGGCCTGGGCGATCTCGGCGACGGTGTCGGCGGTCGCGGGCGTCGTCGTCGCCGTGGTGAATGGCGTGTCGTCGGGGCTCGCCGCGTACGGCATCAAGGTGTTTCCGGCGGCGATCCTCGGCGGGCTCGACTCCGTCGGCGGCGCCGTGCTCGGCGGCATCATCATCGGGCTTCTCGAGAACATCGCGCAATATGTCGACAGCCAGTATCTGCACTGGGGCAATCTCTACGAGATCGCACCGTTCTACGTCCTCATCATCGTGCTGATGATCAAGCCCTACGGCCTGTTCGGCACCCACGACATCGAGCGGATTTGACCATGGCTGGCCCTGCCCTCATCCCTGCTGGTGATTTCCGCACCACCTACGCGGCCGACACCACGATCTTCCCGACCAGGACCAGCCGCAACTTTGCGATTGCCGGCGTGCTGCTGCTTTGCCTGGCGCCGCAATTCTTCAGCGGATATTGGCTGAGCATCCTGATCCAGATCGGCATCTTCTCGATCGCTGCACTCGGCTTGAACATCCTGGTCGGCTTCACCGGCCAGATCTCGATCGGCCATGCTGCCTTCTTCCTGCTCGGCGCCTTCACCTCGGCCTATATCTCCAACAACGCACCGATCCCGGTGTTCTTCGCCATCCCGCTCGCCGGCATCGTCACCGCGCTCGTCGGCCTGGTCTTCGGTATTCCCGCGGCACGGCTGAAGGGGCTCTATCTCGTCATCGCGACGCTCGCGGCGCAATACATCCTGCTCGACTTCTTCTCGCGCGCCGAATGGTTCTCCGGCGGCTCGGTGCCGGCCAGCGCCGAGCCGTTTTCGATCTTCGGCTATGCGCTGCGCGGCGATAAGCAGTATTTCTACGTCGTGTTGGCTTACGTGCTCGCAAGCTACGTCCTCGTCACCAATCTGATGCGCACGCGCGACGGCAGAGCGCTGGTCGCGATCCGCGACCATTATCTCTCCGCGGAGATCATGGGGATCAACCTGACGAAGTACCGCACGCTGTCGTTCGGGCTCGCCGCCTTTTTCGCCGGCATCGCCGGCGCGCTCTACGCGCATTACCAGCTCGTGGTCTCGCAGGAAGGCTTTGGCATCGAGCGGTCAATCCTGTTCCTCGCCATGATCATTATCGGCGGCACCGGCTCGATCATGGGCACGCTGATGGGAACGGCCTTCGTGGTGCTGCTGCCGGAATCGATGGAATGGCTCAGCCTGCAATTGAAGGGCGGCGCGATCGATCACGCGCTGTCGCTCAATACCAACATCACCTTCCTGCGCGAGATCGCGATCGGGCTCATCATCATCGCATTCCTGATGTTCGAGCCGGACGGGCTCGCGCATCGCTGGCGGCAGATCAAGGCTTACTGGAAACTCTACCCGTTCTCGCATTGAGCGCGGGCCATCTAAACGAAAAACAGGAGGAACCAACCCATGAAGATCAAAGCCCTTTTGAGCACCGCATCGCTTGCGCTGCTGATCGGCGCCGTAGCCGCGCCGGCACATGCGCAGATCGCGATCGGCCATCTCGCCGACTATTCCGGCGCCACTTCCGACGTGGGAACGCCCTACGGCCAGGCCGTAGTGGATACCTTTGCCTGGATCAACAAGAATGGCGGCATCGGCGGCAAGCAGCTCAATGTCGACAGCAATGATTACGGCTACCAGGTGCCGCGCGCGGTCGCGCTTTACAAGAAGTGGTCCGGCGGCGAGAAGGTCGCGGCGATCATGGGCTGGGGCACCGCGGACACCGAAGCGCTGACGACCTTCGTCGCGCAGGACAAGATCCCCTATATGTCCGGCTCCTACGCCGCAGCACTCACCGATCCCGAGGGCAGCAGCGGCAAGGCGAAGGCCGCGCCGTATAATTTCTTCTATGGCCCGAGCTATTCCGATGCCATGCGCGCGATGCTGACCTGGGCGGCCGAAGACTGGAAGGCCAAGGGCAAGAGCGGCAAGCCCAAATTCGTGCACATGGGCGGCAACCATCCCTACCCGAACGCACCGAAGGCCGCCGGCGAGGCACTCGCGACCGAGCTCGGTTTCGAGGTGCTGCCGCCGATCGTGTTTGCGTTGACGCCCGGCGACTACAGCGCGCAATGCCTGAGCCTGAAGAGCAGCGGCGCCAACTACGCCTATCTCGGCAATACGGCTGCCTCGAATATCTCCGTGCTGAAGGCCTGCAAGACCGCGGGCGTCGACGTGCAGTTCCTTGGCAACGTCTGGGGCATGGACGAGAACGCTGCCAAGACGGCCGGCGATGCGGCGGACGGCGTGATCTTCCCGCTGCGTACCGCAGTGAGCTGGGGCGGTAACGCACCCGGCATGAAGACGGTGATGGAGATCTCGAAGATGTCCGATCCGACCGGTAAGGTCTATCGCCCCGTGCACTACGTCGCCGCCGTTTGCAGCGCGCTCTACACCAAGGAAGCGCTCGACTGGGCGGTCAAGAACGGCGGCGCCACCGGCGAGAACGTCGCCAGGGGCTTCTACCAGAAGAAGGACTGGGTGCCGGCCGGAATGGAAGGCGTCTGCAATCCCTCGACCTGGACCGACAAGGACCATCGCGGCACGCTCAAGGTCGATCTCTATCGCACCAAGATCACGGGCGCGACCGATGGCGACCTCAATGATCTCATGAGCAAGGGCGTGATCAAGCTCGAGAAGGTCAAGACGGTCGAGCTGCCGCGCAAGCCGGAATGGCTGGGGTGGTGAGGTAGGAACGAGCGTACCAACTATTCGCTGCGTCATCCCCCGCGAAAGCGGGGGATCCGCAGCTTTCTCCCGTCGTTCCGGGGCAATGCAAAGCATTGAACCCGGAACCTTCGAGATTCCGGACTCGCCTCTTCGAGGCGCCCCGGAATGACGAACCAAGAGAACGAGAGTAACTGACCATGAGTGAAGTGACTCATATCGAGCGCCCCAATCCAAGCGTCGTTCCCACGCCGCCGCTGCTCAGCGTGCGCAACATCGAGGTCGTCTATGACGACGTCATCCTGGTGCTACGGGGCTTGAGCCTCGAAGTGCCCAAGGGCGCGATCGTGGCGCTGCTGGGCGCCAACGGCGCCGGCAAGTCGACGACGCTGAAGGCAATCTCCGGCCTGCTCAAGACCGAGGACGGCGAGGTCACGCGCGGCGAGATCATGTTCGACGGCGCCCGCATCAACGGCATCGACCCCGACAAGATCGTCCGCCGCGGCATCTTCCAGGTGATGGAGGGGCGGCGCATCGTCGCCGACATGACGTCGCTGGAGAACCTCAAGCTCGGCGCCTTCACCCGCAGCGACCGCGAGATCGATGCCGACCTCGACATGGTCTTCAACTATTTCCCACGCCTGAAGGAGCGCACGGGCCTCGCCGGCTATCTCTCCGGCGGCGAACAGCAGATGCTCGCGATCGGCCGCGCGCTGATGGCGCGCCCGAAGATGATTTTGATGGACGAGCCGTCGATGGGGTTGTCGCCGCTGCTCGTGAAGGAAGTGTTCGCGATCATCAAGAAGATCAATCGCGACCTCGGCGTCACCATCCTGCTGGTCGAGCAGAACGCACGCGCCGCGCTCTCGGTCGCGAGCCATGGCTACATCATGGAGCAGGGTAAGGTCGTGCTCGACGGCACCGCCGACGATCTGCGCGACAACGAGGACGTCAAGGAATTCTACCTCGGCGGCGCCGGCGACCAACGCAAGAGCTTCAAGAACCTCAAGAGCTTCAAGCGACGCAAGCGCTGGCTATAGCGTTTTCAAGCGAAGTGGGAACCGGTTCGCGTGAAGAAAACGCGTCAAAACAAAAGCGTTTCACCCCAGCACTTGCTCGGCTTCCGTGACCGCGCAGAGAACATGATAGAACGACGACGCAGGAATGGTCTCGACCAGCGAGTTGCCGTCGCGGTCGAACTGATCATACCAGCCGCCCTTCACCGGATGGCTGAGATAGTGCCGTTCCAGCCGCACCAGCGCCGCGAGCGCCTTGTCCGCCGCGCCCGTCTCGCCGGATTCGGCCTGCGCGATCCACGCTTTCGCGATCTCGGTCTGCGGCCACAGCCGCCGCGAATGCCGGCGGATATTGCCGTCGACGTCGGCTTCGTCGATGAGGCAGCCAGTTGCGGTGTCGTAACAGCGCACCGCTGTCTGCAGCAATTCGCCGCGATAGCGGCCCGTCGGGCAGCCCGTGATGCGCTCGAACCCCTTCAACAGCCAGACCCATTCGGCCTGGTGGCCGGGCTCGACACTGACTGGCTCGATTTTGGACCAGTCCTCCTCGAAATATTCGCCGAGCGCGCGCTTCTGTTTGTCGTAGAGATTGGCGAGAAACAACGCGAAGAACTCGCCGGCGCGGTTCTGGAACGACAGGTCATGCGTCGCGTCAAAACACGCGATCATCGACTCGAACAGATGCATGTGTGGATTCTGCCGGCGCGGCATCGCCGTCGGCAGGCTCTCGTGAACACCGCCATGCGGCGAGCGCAAATGCGCGTCGATGAAGGCGAGCAGCGCGTCGATCTCGGCGCGAACCTGCGCGTCCCTGTCCAGCGCATAGACGGTCGCAAGCGCGAGCAGGATGAAAGCGTGGTCGTAGGCATCGCGCTTGCCGTCCAGCACGGTACCTTCCGGCGTCAAGCGATGCACGTAGCCCGGACGGCCGTCCGGCGCCTTGGCGCGCGCCAGCATGTACTCGAGACCCTTCAACGCGATCGCACGGCCGTCCGGATACCAGCCCATCTGTGCCGCCTTGGCATAGCAGTAGATCTGGCGGGCCTGCACCATCACGCGGCGAGGCGCCACACGATCCGCCGTGCCATCCTTGTGCAGCCGGTCGATGAAGCCGCCCGTAGCCCCATCCCAGCCTTCGCCCGACCACAACGGCAGCGCTGCGT
Source organism: Bradyrhizobium sp. UFLA05-153 (assembly GCF_054185185.1). NCBI lineage: Bacteria > Pseudomonadati > Pseudomonadota > Alphaproteobacteria > Hyphomicrobiales > Nitrobacteraceae > Bradyrhizobium > Bradyrhizobium sp. UFLA05-153. The sequence continues at coordinate 3,264 of NZ_JBBIAM010000012.1, read as the reverse complement.
CGATCATTCGCCGCTTCAATCTGGCGACGACATCGGCGGCCTCCTCCGTCGTGATCCCCTGTTCGTCGGCCATTCCACCTTCTCCAGCTCCGGCTGCCGCCCTGATAGCGACGCGCGCGAGGCGGCGCAACGGAAGCGAACCAGTTGAGGACCAGCCATGACCGCCCATTACGACGCCCTTGAGACGCGCGCGCCCGACGAGCGCGAGGCCGAGCTGTTCTCGCGGCTGCCAGGCATCCTGCACCATGCCATGGCCGCACCGGCCTATGCCGAGCGTCTGAAGGGTTTCGAGCCGGCCTCCGTGACCTCGCGGGCGGCGCTGGCGCGGCTGCCGGTGCTGCGCAAGTCGGAACTGCCCGCCCTGCACAGGGCCTCCCAGCCCTTCGGCGGCTTCGTGGCGCACCCGCCCGGGGCATTCGCGCGGCTGTTCACCTCGCCAGGACCGATCTTCGAGCCGGAGGGAACCCAGGCCGACCCCTGGCGCGGGGCGCGGGCATTATTCGCCGCGGGCTTTCGGCCCGGCGACATCGTGCTCAACACGTTCGGCTACCATCTGACCCCCGGGGGCTTCATTTTCGACGCCTCGGCGCGGGCGCTGGGCTGCGCGGTGATCCCGGCGGGCCCGGGCAACACGGAAGCGCAATTTGAGCTGATCGAGGCCTACCGGCCGATCGGCTATAGCGGCACGCCGGACTTTCTGAAGATCCTGCTCGACGCCGCCGCAAGCGCGGGGCGCGATGTCTCCTCGATCAAGCGCGCGCTGGTGTCGGGCGCCGCGTTTCCGCCCTCGCTCCAGGCCGAGATCAAGGCGCGCGGCATCGACGCCTATCAGGCCTTCGGTACCGCCGATCTCGGCCTCATCGCCTTCGAGACCGAGGCCCGCGAAGGCATGGTCGTCAACGAGGACCTGATCCTGGAGATCGTCAAGCCAGGCACCGGCGATCCCGTTGCGCCAGGAGACGTCGGCGAGATCGTGGTGACCTCGCTCGACCCGCATCATCCCTGGATCCGCCTTGCGCTCGGCGACCTCACCGCGGCGCTGCCGGGCAAGAGCTCCTGCGGCCGCACCAACATGCGCATCAAGGGCTGGATGGGTCGCGCCGACCAGACCACCAAGGTCAAGGGCATGTTCGTCCGCCCCGAGCAGATCGCCGAGATCGGCAAGCGCCATCCCGCGCTTGGGCGCCTGCGTCTCGTCGTCACCCGCGAGCGCGAAACGGATGCGATGACGTTGAAGGCCGAGACGGCGGCAGCAAGCGAGGCGCTCCACGAGGAGATCGCCGCCACGCTACGCGCGGTGACGAAGCTCGGCGGCAATGTCGAGTTGGTGAGCCCGGGCGCACTACCGAACGACGGCAAGGTGATCGCCGACGAGCGCTAAAAGGGCCCACTCCACAAGCTCAATATCCTGCGAACAGGGAGCGCGGGGCGGCCGAGCGCATGAAAGTAAGCGTTGATTTCTCACATACTTTTTCTAGTGGGCGCACCACGAGGCGTGTAAGCGCGCCGCAGTGGGCTTCGCGGCGCGGCGCCCCATCTCAATGGCCTGATTTGTCGACTTGATTGGGTTCGTTCTGCGAAGGCATGTGGCTTCATGGTGCAGGATGCTCCCTTACCGTGTTCCGCGCCGCGACCTCGGATAGCGCCCGATCCAGCGTCGCATAGGTCCGCGCCTCGGAGCGGTTGAGCTTGCGCAGCTCTGGCAGCAGCCGACGCACGACCTCGGCCTCGCGCTCAGCTTGCGAGGGCACGGATACCGGTTTGAGCCGCTCTGGTTTCTGCCATTGCCGGCGCAATAGCGCTTTCAGGTAGCGCGACTCGGCCAGACGCGCGCGCATGAGCTCCCCCGGCTCCACGGCGCCGAAGTCCAGCATGCGCTGGATGATATCGGCTTTGATCTGGCGGATATGGGCGAGCTCGAGGTACGCGCGCGCCGCGCTGCGGGCCGAGTCCAGATGCTTCGGATCGCTGCTACCGGCAACGATAGCGAGGGCTAGGGATTCCACGGCTGCATCATCCGCGGCATTGCCGGTGGCAACGCTGAGGCCGTGGCGGTAGGCGTTGCCCGCGCTGCGCCGCTTACCCGCCGCCGTGCGCGGCCCCGTGCTCTTCTGCGCGTTCCTCCTGTTGGCCGCGATCTGACGTTCAGTTGCCATCGTCACCCCTGATCATCGCTGCCTTGTCGCCGATGCGCCGGCCTCGCCAAGCCGGCCCGGTGGTCCTCAAGCAGCTGCAGGTTCTTGTCGCGGCGCGAACTCAGTTCAGCCGACCGGCGATTGATCTCGCCCAACTCAACCAAGCAATGGCGGAAGGCCTCCGCATCGATACTGGCCTCCGTCATCCCGTATTGGCGCAGCTTGTCTAAAACCTTCCCACGTACCGCTTTGTTGGTAAAGAATCGCTCGGCCAAATCATTGATGTCAGCAGCGCCGCTGGTATTTAGCGCGATGCTCAACAGGTTTTTCAGTGCCGGACCGCGGGCGGAAGTAAGGATCAGATCCTTGAATTCCCGAAGTCGCTGCACTTCCCATTCGCCATGGATGATCTCGCAGACCCACATCTGCTCAATGGCGTTGCTCGGTTTGAGCTCGGCCACAATCGCGTCACGCATCATCCTAAAGCGCCCCTGCGATTCAGACGGCAGTAAGCGCGGCTCATAGATGAGTGCGAGCTGGGCGCCCTGATCCGATCGGCTCATCGGCTCATCCCCCGCTCGGTTGAGCGCATGGCGACAGCTCGTTTGAGACGCACCTGAGGCGGCCAGCACCTTTGAGCGCGCAACGCGTCGAAAGCATCCCCGATGGACTGGTTAGCCCAGTTGGTTCTTCGCTGTAGGCTCATTCCCATACTCCTTAACTCCTTCGCGGGGCTTGCTCGCCGGCGTAGCCTGTCGTCCCGGCCGCCGCGTGAGCGGTAGCAGGCACGCTCGGCTTCGCTGCGCGTTGAGGCGCAAGTCCGAGGTCAATCAGGAAAAAGTAGTAGGGTCAGAAATACTACCCTACCTGAAAAAACACCCGCGCGCAAAGCGATTCCGGCGCCCAGGGTGAAAAAAAATTTGCATCCTCGAAAATTCAATCTAGTCGTTTGTGAAGAACGTTTCTGAGCACCGTTTTACGCAAGGTGTGGTTGCGATAGGTGGCGACAGAGTATCCATAACAGGCCGCGCAAAAGTTCCGCGAGCCAGCGGCGGAGCAGGCTGAAGTTGTAGCCGGCGGCGGCGAGCACGGCGTTGATGCGGTCGCCGTCGCGGCCCTTGAGATGGTT